>JAKBCG010000069.1 GCA_021808035.1 Pseudomonadota bacterium | reverse complement strand
GCCGGGGTCGGTCTGCCCACCGCTGTACGGGAATCCGAAGCCGTCGAGGAACACCCAGCAGACCAGGCTGAACACGATGCCGGCGCGGGCTGCAAGCGCGAGCTTGCGGCCGGTCAGCAGCGCGAGGCCCAGCAGCGCGGCGATCGCCACCAGGCAGCCGGCGACGAGCCGCGGGCCGACCCAGCTCGTGGCATGCAGCGCAGCGGACAGCAGCGGTCTGATCCACGCCGGCACCTTGGATGCGGGCTTGGCGAGCGCGTGGAGGAAGTTTTTCTCGGCGGCGGGAACGGCCAGCCATGCGACCGCCTGAAAGGCCGCGTTCGCCAACCAGATCGCACCGAATATCCGCAAGATCGGGCCGAGCCGGTTGCCGCGCGCAGGGTCGGATCGAGTCGCTGCTGTCATGCGCGTTCTCCACGAGTTTTGCGATGCAGGTCGGAACCGGGCGGACGCCCCAGCATACCCTCCGCGTAGGGGTCTTGCCCATCGCGGGCCGCCACGGCGCCAGCGCGATCCTACCCCGGCCGATAGCGGGTCTGGATGATCTCGGCGATGATCGCGATCGCGATTTCGCCGGCGGATCGCCCGCCCAGGTCGAGTCCCACCGGCGCGCGCAATCGCTCCGTTCCGGTGATCTCACGCGTCGCGAACCGCTCGAGTCGCGCCGCATGGGTTCGTCGGCTGCCGAGGGCGCCCACGTAGAACGCCGGACTCGCCAGCGCGGCGATGAGCGCGGGATCATCGAGCTTCGGATCGTGCGATAGCGCAACCACCGCCGTCTGCGCGTCCGGCGCGAGCGTCTCGAGCGCGATATCCGGCCACTCGTGCGTGAGCGTGATGTCGGGAAAGCGTTCCGCGGTCGCGAAGGCGGTGCGCGGATCGACGATCGTGACGTCGAAACCGGCCATCACCGCCGCTGGCGCGAGCGCCTGCGCGATGTGCACCGCGCCGACGATGATCAAGCGATGCGCCGGCGTGTAGCAGCGCATGAACAGTCCCGGATCCGTCTGGAGCCGGCCGCTGCGATCGTGCAGGCAGCGTTCCCGGATCTCCGCGAGCACCGGGCCCGCGAGTTCGAGATCCCCCTGCTGCCCGCCCGCCCGATGGAGCGATTGCGCCCCATCCCGCAGCCGCGTGACGACGACAACCGGTTGCCGCGCCGTGCGGCCCCGCGCGAGCTCGAGGAGGATCGCGGTCTTCACTCGACGCGCTCCACGTAGACCGCGATCCGTCCCCCGCACGCGAGCCCGACGCTCCAGGCCTGCTCGTCGCTGACGCCGAACTCGAGTTCCCGCGGCTTGCCGTCCATGATCACCCGCAATGCCGCCTCGACCACGGCGCCTTCGACGCAACCGCCGGACACGGAGCCCACGAAGTCACCGCTGTCCGCGACCGCGAGGTGACTGCCGACGGGCCGCGGCGAGGAGCCCCAGGTGTCGATGACCGTCGCGAGCGCCACTCGACGTCCCTCCTGCTGCCAGCGCAGGATTCGTGCGAAGACCGCATCGACCTCGGACTCCGCTTTTCGGTGCAGATCGTGGGTCACAGTTCTTGCTTGGTCGGTCGGAACAGGATTTCGTTGATGTCGACGTCGTCCGGCTGCGCGATCGCGAATGCGACGATGCGGGCGAACGACTCGGCCGGGATCGCGTTGGCGGCGTAGAATTCGCCGATTCTCACGGCCATCTCGGGATCCGTCACGCTGAGGGGCAGATCCGACTGGACCGCCCCGGGGGAGATGATCGTCGTGCGAATGTTGTACGGCTTCACCTCCTGCCGCAGCCCCTCGGAGATCACCCGCACCGCGGTCTTGGTCGCCGCGTAGACCGCGCTGCCCGGGCGCACCTTGTGCCCCGCGACCGACGATACGTTGATGATGTGCCCGCTGCGGCGTGCCTGCATGTGTGGCAGTGCGGCAGCGATTCCGTAGAGCACGCCTTTGAGATTGACGTCGATCATCCGGTCCCAGTCGTCGACCCGGCCATGTTCGAGCAGCGAGTGCGGCATCAGCCCGGCATTGTTGATCAGCACGTCGATCCTGCCGTGCCACTGCACCGCGCCGTCGACGAGTCGACGGACCTGCTCCGCACGAGTGACGTCGGTCTCGACAGCGGCTTGTTGCGGCAGGCCGAGGTCGGCGGCCAGCGCGTGCAGACGGTCGATGCGTCGCGCGCCCAGCACGAGCTTCGCGCCCGCGCGAGCGAGATGCCGCGCGGCCGCCTCCCCGAGTCCGCTGCTCGCGCCGGTGATCACGATGACCTTGTCCTGGATGCCCTCGTTCACCGGATCGTCTCCTTCGGACCTTGGGCGCTCAATGATGCCTCAATCGGCGTCGTCGCGCCGCCGCGGACCGGCGGCTCAGAAGTCGTAGGTAAAATCGACGCCGAACGAGCGTGGCCGCTGGTAGAAGGACACCCGTTGGCCTTCGCTGCCGGCGAACGCATAGGTCAGCGGCCGCGTGTCGGTGAGGTTCGTCGACCACAGGCTGGCATGCCAGTGCGCCGCCGGATCACGGATCCCGATGCGAGCCCCCATGTCGTGCCCTCGACCGAAAGTCGTCGGATCACCGAGGTACGGATGGATCGCGGTGACGAACCGATCGTTCGCCTGCACGAAGGCGATCAGCTTCGCGGACAGCGGGTGCTCGTAGTGAACGATGTAACTCCAGGCGAAGCTCGGCGCGTCCGGCAGCATCTGCCCGACCCGGACCGGCGTGAACAGCGCAAGCCCGTTGTCGTTCGTCAGCGTCCTCGTCACGCGTGCGTCGAGATCCGTCGCTGCGAGATGCACCGCGAGTCCTCGTGCGGGGTACCAGTCGACCTCCGCCTCGATGCCGTCGATCCTCGATCGCGGGACGTTGCCGAGGCCGGCGATCAACGGCTGCGTGCCGACCGGCCCCGCCCAGAGCGACAAGCTGGACTGGCGATTGCGGATCTCGGAGTCGAACACGTCCATGTCCCACTGTACCGAATCGCCGAGGAACCGGCTCTTGACGCCGAGTTCGCTGGTGAGATTCGTCTCGGGCTGGACGTAGCCCCAGTCGACCTGGACCTGCGCCGGCTGGCCGTAGTAGATCCCTGCCTTGTAGCCGCTCGCGACGCTCCCGTAGAGCAGCACCTCGGGCCGCGGGTGATAGTCGAGCCCGACGCGGTAGGACACGTTCTGGTTCGAGCGCGATTCATCGAGCGCGGCGAGCACCGTGTCCGGCACGATCGGTCCGGTGAAGTTGTTGGCCGCGTAGGTCAACAGTCCCGTCGGATCGATCGTGACGCCGTCGAACGCGGTCTGGTCGTGCGAGTAGCGCAGCCCCGTGACCAGCGTCAAGCGGGGGGAGAGGTGCGTGTCGACGTTCGCGTAGACCCCGCTCGAGCGCTGGCGCTGGACGAAGTTCTCGGCGGTGATCGCGAGCCCCTGCTGGGTCATGTAGGTGGCGAGACCGTACACGAAGGTCCAGTCGAGCGCGTCCCGGTTGCGGTACCAGTTCTGGGAGTAGATCGCGCCGACGATCCAATCGACCGGGCCGCCGGTCTTCGACGTCAACCGGATTTCCTGGCTCATTTGCCATTGCTGGAAGTTCTTGGTCCAGTTGTTGTCGGCCGCAGGGTAGCCGTCGTAGTTGTCGAGGCTGTGATCGGTGAAGTAGTCGTAGGCGCTGATCGACGTGAGCGTGAAGGATGCGAAGTCGGCCTTCAGGGTCGCCGCCGCGCCGCCGCCGACTTCGTGCTTGTAGAGCGGCAGGCCGCCGACGCGGACCAGCGTGCCGCCGGGAGGACTGTCCATCAATCCCGCGGTCGGGAACGGTTCGGGCGGGATCAGCGCCTCGACGTTCGGGGTGGACGGCGACGAAGGCACCGAGTGGTCGTACACCCAGTGGAAATTCAGGTTGAGGCTCGTCGTGTCGTCGAGCCGGATGTCGAACAAGGCCCGCGCGCCGCCGCGATGGAGTTTGCCGTACCGCTGGCCCGTGCCGAGGTCGGTCTGGTAACCCTCGCCCTGGGTCGTCATCGTGCCCGCGAGCCGTGCGTTCACCCGGTCGTTCAAAGGACCGCTCACCGCGCTCGTCAGGTCGACGGTGTTCCAGCGGCTGTAACCGATCTCGACGTAACCGCCGAAACGAGCCGTCGGTTGCGCGGAGATGATGTTGATCGCGCCGCCATCGGTATTCTTGCCGTAGAGCGTGCCCTGCGGTCCCTTGAGGATCTCGACGCGACCGACGTCGTACAGCGTGTCAGTCAGGAAGCCCGGGAAGCTCGCGAACACACCGTCCTGGTAGATGCCGACGCCGCTGCTGTTGTTGTTGTTGAAATCGTCGAGCCCGATGCCGCGCAACAGAAAGAGCGGTGTGCCGTCGGTCTGCGCGTTCATCGTCGACAGGCTGGGATCGACCAACGCCAGGTCGAGCGGCTGCTCGACGCGCAACGAATGGGTCAGGCGGCCGCTGACCGCGGTCAGCGCGATGCCGACGTTCTGGGCCGGTTCGGCTCGACGGGTCGCGGTGACGACGATCTCGCGCAGCGGCCCGTGGTCACCCGACGCGGCGTCCGGATCGCGCACTCGCGGTCCGGCGGCCCAGGCGGTCCACGGGACCAGTGAGAGCGCGATCAGGAGCGCGATCCATCCTCGACGCGCGCTCTCTCGGTGCCGACGACCCCGATGCAAGGAAGCCCCCCCAAGTCGGATCCGTGGCCAGCCCACGAATCCAGCGGGGCGCATCGTTCCATGCGGGGGCGAGTACTACCAGCGATAGGACCTGCCCGGCGTCACGCGACGCGTCAACGCGCCGGCTTGAACGAGAATTTCTGTCCGGCCACCGCGGCCTGGTACATCAGACCGCCCTTCGCGATCGTGAACACCGCGACGCCGTCCTGGTACACGCCCGCCGCGGTCGCGTGCGTCTCGGTGCCGCTCGCTCCCGCGGTCGCGCCGGCGGTGCCGGCGCTCGCGGACGCGGACGCGGTGATCGCCACCGCGCTGACGTCGGCGCTGAACGCGTATTTCCCGGACTCGAAACGCTCGAGGGCGGCCGGGTTCTGGAAGAACACCATCTCGCTGTAGGCTTGCCC
Source organism: Pseudomonadota bacterium (assembly GCA_021808035.1). Classification (GTDB taxonomy): domain Bacteria; phylum Pseudomonadota; class Gammaproteobacteria; order Steroidobacterales; family Steroidobacteraceae; genus Bog-1198. Next base: position 4,896 of record JAKBCG010000069.1, on the reverse strand, counting down.
GCCGAGCTGGAAGCCGACGCTGATCTGGGTCATCGAGGTATCACCGACGAAGCGGCCGCGCTGGTACACCCGGCCGTCACCGTGCGCGGCGCCGACGATGAATCCGCCCTTGCCGATCGTCGGGAAGACGGCGTAGCCATAGCTCGTCCTGAAGAACTCCGCGGTCTGGCCCGCATGCCGGAACAAGGCCACCGTGTCCGTGTAGCGATCGGCGAGCGCGATCGGTGCGACCAACGCCAGCGCGACGCACGCGACGCTTCTCCATTTGACTGATTTCATGGGCCGTTCCTCCGCTGCCTGGTCCTTGGATTCTATCGCGAATCAGCCCGGCGATCGTGCCCCGCTTCCCTCGGCGTCGGCAGGTCGGCGAGGAGTTCGACCAGCACCTCGCTGCGATAGCGGTCCCGGCCGGTCGCGAGCCACAGCGTGCGATGCAGGTCGAGGAACGGCGTCGCGAGCAGCGCGATACGGCCGAGCGCGACCGAGTCGGCGACCGCGACCGCGGGCAGGAACGCAAGTCCGAGGCCGGCGATCACCGCCTGCTTGATCGCCTCGGTCTGCGGCAGTTCGATCGCCGCGCGCGCATCCGGCAGGCGCGCCAGTGCCCGCTCGGCGAGCGAGCGGGTCGCGGATCCGGGCTCGCGGAGGATCCACTGCTGGCCGGCGAAATCCGTCTTGCGCAGCCGCCGCCGTCGCGCGAGCGGGTGGTCGGTGCCCGCGCAGACGACGAGCCGATCCTCGCGCCACGCCGTCGCCTCGAGCCCGGGATGGGTGACCGCGCCCTCGACGCAGGCGACATCGAGCGCGAAGTCGAGCAGGCGTTCGAGGATCGTCTCGGTGTTGCCGATCGCGAGATCGATCGTCACCCGCGGGTGACGCGCGACGAAGCCGCCGAGCAGTTCGCCGATCCGGTAATTGCCGACCGTGTTGCTCGCGCCGATGCGCAGCGCGCCGCCCAACACGGTGCGATCCGACGGCCGCGGACGGTCGATCTCGCGCAGCCGGACCAGGGCCTCTTGGACCCGCGGCAGCAACGCCCGGCCGCGCTCGTTGATGTGCAGCCGCCGGCGCGCCCGGTCGAACAGGCGTTCCTCGAGCCGCGACTCCATCTGGGCGAGCGCCATGCTCACCGCGGGCTGGGTCATATGCAAGCGCCCGGCCGCCGCGCGGACGCTGCCGAGTTCCGCGACGGCGGCGAACACCTCGAGCTGGCGCGGGCTGATCCCTATCATCAATAAATCTTATCAACATCATAAACAATTAAAAATATCCTTAGTTATCGGCTGGCTCTAGAGTGACGCGCCTCGAGAACCGGGAGCCGATCGATGTCCGCACCACGCCTGCCTGCCACCGCCACCGCCGTCGCCGTCGCCGCTCCGGACCCTGCCGTTGTGGGCGCGACACCGGCTGGATTGCCGATGGCCGGCTCCGCCGGCATCACCCGCCTGCTGCCGGGGCTCCTGCTCACCACCGTGATCGCGAGCATCGCCTGGCAGATCGGCCGGGTGCTGCCGCTCCTCGGCGCGCCGGTCTGCGGGATCGTGCTCGGGGTCGCGGTGCGCAATCTGGTCACCCCATCGCCGGTCTTCCTCCCGGGCGTGCGTTTCGCCGCGAAGCACGTGCTGCAATGGTCCATCGTGTTGCTCGGCTTCGGCCTCAGCCTGATCACGGTCGCCCATACGGGCGTGCGGTCGCTGGCCGTCACCAGCGTGACGATGACGACCGCGTTCCTCGCCGCCTGGGGGCTCGGACGGGTGCTGCGCGTCCCGGACCATCTGAAAGTGCTGATCGGCGTCGGGACGGCGATCTGCGGCGGCTCGGCGATCGCAGCCGTCGCGCCGGTGATCAAGGCGGACGAGCACGACACCGCGTTCGCGATCTCGACGATCTTCCTGTTCAACCTGGTCGCGGTGCTGATCTTCCCGATCTTCGGCCATTGGCTGCATCTGTCGGACCTCGGCTTCGGGATGTGGGCGGGGACGGCCGTGAACGACACCTCGTCCGTGGTCGCCGTGGCCTACAGCTGGAGCCACGTCGCCGGCAACTTCGCGACGATCGTCAAATTGACCCGGTCCACCTTGATCATCCCGGTGTGCATCGTGCTCGCGATCGTGGAATCGGTGCGCCACCGTCGCAACGGCGTCCAGTTGAACCTGGCGCGGGTGTTCCCGTGGTTCATCCTGTGGTTCCTGGCCGCCTCGGCGGTGCGCACCGCCGGCTGGGTCCCGGCACTCTGGCTGCCCGGGATCGCGACGGCGGCGACCTTCCTGATCGTGATGGCGTTGAGCTCGATCGGCTTGTCGGCCGACCTGCGGCGCATCGCCGCGACCGGGATCCGGCCGATCCTGCTCGGGACCGGCGTCTGGGTGGCCGTGGCGGTCAGCAGCCTGCTGGTCCAGGGGATGCTCGGGCAACGCTGATTCGCACCAGTGCGGGTATCATGAGTTGTTCGGCGCCTCGGTGGGCGCCGGCTGTCGACCCTCGAGACCCCGAAGAGTGCGACCGATGCCCCGACTCCTTGCGAATCTCGCCTTGCTCGTCGCGGTGATCGCGATTCTCGCGGTCGCGCTCCCCGGGCCGCTGTACCGGTTCGGCGTCGCCGATCTGTCGGTCGCGTTCCGGCTGATGAAGTATGGCGCGATCGCCGGCATCCTCGGCGGGATCCTTGCGCTGGTCGCGCTGATCAGCGCCGGCGCCGCGCATCGTTCCGATGCGGCCATCCGCGCGGCCGTCGGCCTGGTGTTCGCGGGGATCGCGTGGGGAATTCCCTATGCGATGCTCCGCAAGGCGCAATCCTTGCCGGTGATCCACGACATCAGCACCGACGTCGTGAATCCTCCGCAATTCCAGCCGGACATCCTCGCGTTGCGCGCGGCCGCGCATGCGGCGAATTCGACCGTGTACGCGGGCGCGTCGATCGCAACCCTGCAGCGCAAGGCCTATCCCGACATCCGGCCGATGACCTTCGATCTGCCCCCGGCGAAGGTGTTCGACGCCGCGCTGCGCACCACGACCGCGCTCGGTTGGAAGCCGGTATCGGACGATCCGCGCACCGGGCTCATCGAGGCCAGCGACACGACGTTCTGGTTCGGCTTCACCGACGACGTGGTGATCCGCGTCGAGCCCTCGGGCCGCGGCAGCCGGCTCGACATCCGCTCGGAATCGCGCGTCGGCGAGAGCGATCTCGGCAAGAACGCCCAGCGCATCCGCGCCTTCCGGGCCGCCCTCGATGAGCGCCTCGGGGTGCCGGCGGGCGGCTAGCCGGACGCGAGTCCCGCGATCGCGAGCGCCATCGGATAGGGTTGCGGATCGTTGCGGTTGGTCAGCACGATCACCGTGAGCCGCCGGCGAGGGTGGCGCAGGATCACGTTGCGAAAGCCGATCGATTCACCGGAGTGCCACCAGGTCTCGCCGGTGATCCGCCAGCCCATCGCATACCGCACCGCCGGATCGTCGGTCGGCGTCGCGGGCGTGAACAGGATGCGCCGCGTCCCGGCGCCGAGCAGCCGGTCGTCGTACAGCGCGGCGTCCCACTTCGCGAGGTCGTCGATCGAGGAGTAGATCCCGCCATCGCCGAGCACCGAGCTCGTCGCATTCTGGTCGGTGCGCACCCACGATCCGCCGACGCGGCTGTAGCCGTACGCCCGATGGAACACGGTCGAAACCCCGGCCTCGAACGCGACCGTGCCGTGCATGCCGAGCGGCGTGAACAACCGCTGGCGCAGGAATGCGGCGAAGCGCATTCCGGCGGCGCGCTCGACCGTGAGCGCGAGCAACGCGTAGCCGCCGTTGCTGTAGCGGTACGCGGTGCCGGGCGGGAAATAGGTGCACTCCTCTCGTTCGAGCAGCGCGAGCACGTCCGCGTCGCGCAGCGCCACGGTGGTGTCGGGCGCGATCAGATCCTCGTAGTCGATCAGGCCGGCCGTGTGCGTCAGGAGATGGCGCAGCGTGACCGGCGCGACCGCACCCGGCAGCGACGGCAGCCAATCGCGCACCCGATCGTCGAATCCGAGCCGCCCGTCCTCGACCAGCAGCGCGACCGCCGCCGCGGTGAACTGCTTCGTCAACGACGCGAGCCGGTAGTTCGTCGCCGGCGTGGCCGGCTCGCCGTGCTCGAGGTCCGCGCAGCCACAGGCGATCCGGATCCGCGCTTCGCCCTGATCGATGACCAGCACCGACGCGCCCGGCACGCGGCCGCGGTAGGGTCGCAGCCACGCGGCGACGGTTCGAGGGATCATGCGCTCATCGACGACCGGAAGCGGACGACGCTCACCGTCAGCATCACCAGCGCGAGCGCCGCCATCGCGGCGAGGTCCGGCCAAAGCACCGAGAATCCGACCCCCTTCAGGAACACCGCGCGGATCACGATCAGGAAGTAGCGCAGGGGGTTGATCAGGGTGAACCACTGCAGCACCTTCGGCATCGCGGCGATCGGGAACGCGAAGCCGGACAGGATGAAGAACGGGTTCACGAAGAAGAAGTTCAACGCGAAGGCCTGCTGCTGGGTGTGCGAGTACGTCGACAGCAGCAGGCCCATGCCGACCACCGCGAGCAGGAACAACGCCGACCCGGCGAGCAACACGGCCGGATCACCGATGAAAGGCACCTTGAACCAGAGGATCCCGATCGCGCACACCAGCGCGATGTCCGCGAGTCCGATCAGGAAGAACGGCACCGTCTTGCCGAGGATGAATTCCACCGAACGGATCGGACTCACGAGGATCTGCTCGAGCGTGCCCACCTCGCGCTCGCGGACGATCGCGAACGCGGTGAGGCTCACCACCTGCATCAACGTGAGGCTGCCGATGATGCCGGGGATGAAGAACCAGGTGTCCTCGAGGCCCGGGTTGAACCACGGCACCACCTGCAGGGTCACGCCGGACGGCGCTCGCGCGA
>JAKBCG010000068.1 GCA_021808035.1 Pseudomonadota bacterium | reverse complement strand
ACCAGTTCCGGGATCCCCGAGACGTCGGTCGCGACCACCGGTACGCCGACCGCCATCGCTTCGGCGATCACGTTCGGGATCCCGTCGCGATCGCCGTCCTCGGCGATGCGCGGCGCCAGCACGAACAGCCGCGCGCGCCGATAATGGTCGATCAGCTCGGCGTGAGTCATCGCGCCGCGTAAGCTCACCCGGTCCTCCAGGTCGTGTCGCCGGATCTCCGCGCTCAGCGACTCCCGCAGCGGTCCCGAGCCCACGATCTCACACTCGAAAGCGACGCCCTGGTCGCGCAGCACGGCACAGGCGGCGATCAGATCCTCGTGCCCTTTCTTCGGGACGAGCCGGCCGACGGCGAGAATCCTCGGCCGGGCGGCGCCGGCAGGCGGCAGTCGGTCCGGCGATGCCGCGAACGACCCGAGATCGATCCCGTGGTAGACGAGCCGGATCTTGCCGGGGTCGACGCCCGGCGCCAGTCGCCGCAGGTGGTCGGCGTTGTAGCCGGTGCAGGTCGCCGTGAACTGCGCGGCCTGCAGATGTCGGCGCAGCACCGCGGGTCGCGACAGGTAGATGTCCTTGGCGTGCGCCGTGAAGCTGAACGGAATTCCCGACATCAGATGGGCGAAGTGCGCAACCGCGGTCGGCGCATTCGCGAAGTGCGCGTGGATGTGGCCGAGCCCCTCGCGGCGACAGGTGTCGGCGACGATCCCGGCCCGAGCGAACTGCCGCCACAGCGACACCGGATGGCGCGACGTGACCGTGCGCCGCAGTGCGGTTGCGAACGCACTCGCATAGCGCAACGGCGCCGCGGCGATCGTCGCCGCGTGGGCGCGCGCGATCTCACGCGCCCGGGCCACGCGGCCTGGCGCCGGCGCATGCACCGGCGCCCGCACCTCGGCGACCATCGGATGATGCGGCGGCGGCTCCGGCGGCAGCAGCGAGAAGATGTGCAGGCGCACGCCGAGGCGCTCCATCGCCCGGATCTCGTTCAGGATGAAGGTCTCGGTCAAGCGCGGATAACGCTTGAGCACGTAGGCGATCGGACGCCGTCCCTCGGCGGTCATGCGACACCCCGGACCCGCGCCCGCCCGCCGTCGACCGCGGCGGCGAGCTCGGCGACGACCCGGTCGGCACCCTGCAGATCGACCGCCTCCCAGAGCCGATCATCCGGCGGCGGCGCGGCGAGCAGGGTCGGGACGAGGGTCTCGAGCCTGTCGGCGAGATCCGATCCCGGCTCCGCGTACGCGCACAGTCCGAGGTCCGCCAGCAGCCGCGCGCGCAGCCGTTGTTCCTCGCGGGGAGCGCTGCGGGGCACGAGGATCGCCTGCTTGCGCGCCGCGAGCAACTCGACGCTGGTGTTGTAGCCGGCCATCGATACGACCAAGGCGGCGTGGCGGATGCTCGGCACCAGGTCGGTCGTGTACGCGACGATCTCGACGTCGTCGCGACCGGCGGTGGCGGCGTGCAGCTCCGCGCTCTGATCCGCGGGCATCAAGGGGCCGGTCACGATCACGCTGTAGTTCTCTCGCGCGCGCTGCGTACGCAGCGCGCGAAGGTAGGCGCGCATCAGGAAATGCCCGTCACCGCCACCGCCGGCGGTCACCAGCACGACCGGTCGGCCGGCCGCGCGCGCGGGATTCCAGCACACCGCGCCACCCGCGCGGCCGTGCAGCTGCTCGAAGCGGCTCCGACCCACGACGTAGCCACAGTACTTCACGCGTTTCGCGAGCGACGCGGTCATCCCGTAGCCGGCGACGACGTCGAACAGCCGCTCGCTGCCGTACACGAACACGTCGTCGTACGCGTGCTCGATCAGCGCGGGAATATCCTGTTCTTCCCAGACCCGGCGCACGGTCGCCGGGTCATCGAGGATGTCGCGCAGTCCGAGCACCGTGCGCGTCTGCGGCATCTCGTGACGGATCAACGCGAGGGTCGACAGGAGCTCGCCGTTCATGCCGGCGGGCGCGTGATCCACGAGGAGCACGTCGGGCCGCTCCTCCTCGACCAGTTTCAGGATCAAGGCTTCACGGTACCCCTTGGTCAATCCAAACGGCTGACCCGGCTGACGCGAGGCGTATCGCTCGGCGCCGGTCTTCACCACCGGCGGCAATGGCTGCACGCGAAGCCCCGGCGGCAGGTTCCATTGCCGGATCACCGGGGATCCGGTCAGCAACCACACCGCGAACCGGCCGCCGCTGCGCAGCAGCTGATCGGCGATCGCGAGATTGCGCCGCAGATGCCCCAGGCCAAACGTGTCATGGGAATAGAGGCAGACCTTGATCGCTCCATCGGCGACGTCGTGACCACCGTGGATCTTTTGTGCGCTGAAGCCGCGATCGCGCGAGGGCAGAGGTCTCAGAAGTGGATCCATGCATCACCCGTCGGTTGAGGAATCGTCATAGGGCACCGTTCGTTGTCGCCGTTCGCCGACACAATGGGTCCGGTGGGCTGCACGCTCCGCCTGAGATCCGCGTGTTCGTGCCCATGAGACGGGACCTGCGCCCGAAATCAATCGGCGCGGGCGGCGATCGAGAGTGGATGACGCGACGGCGCGTCGGCGACGCGGCTCAGTAGTGCCAACGCACGCCGAGGATCGGCGTCAAGTTGAGCCATGGAGAACGGCTTTCGACGAGACGGTAGGTGCCGGATGCCGAACGCGTCACCGCGTAGCTTCGGCAGCACGTCACGTGCGAATCGGCAAGGTCGTAGACGTCGAGGAACGCCTGCAGCACGCCGCGCCCGAGGCGGTGTTGCCAGCCGATGCGCGCGTCCATGGAGAGGAAGTTGCCGAGCCGGGCGCTGTTGAGCGGTGCGAAGCGCAGCGCAACGCCGCTCGGGGCGGTCCAGGTGGTGCTCGACGCGAGCAACGGCGTATACGGCCAGCCCGTGTGCCAGACGGCCGACGTCGCGACGCGAATCGGTCCGTGTCGCCACGCGACGTCGACCTTGACCGCATTGGGCTGGTCCCAGGCCCGCGGCACCCAGTCTCCGGCGATGTAGTCGAGGGCGCGCGACCAGACGTAGGATACGGAGCCGCTGAGCGGGCGCGCACGGTCGGTGGTCAGACTGAGTTCGACCCCGTACATGCGCGAGCGCGTGGAGAGCACATGGATGCGATCCACCGCGAGCTCCGGCAGGAGCGCAAACGGCGAGAACACGTAGGTCGACTTCGAGTACGGAGTGCCCTCGTTCTTGTAGTACCCCTCGGCACGCGCAGTCCACCCGTGCGGCAACAGCCGCTCGAAGCTCAAATCCGACTGCGTGATCCGGCGTACGGTCGGCGGTACGATCGCGCCCGCGACCACGCGCGGATCGAAGACGTCGGCCTGCGATTCCTGGCCCCAGCCGAGACGCAGCGTCGATGTGCTGGAGAGGCGGTCCCGGAGATTCGCGCGCACGCTCCATTGCGCATCGGCGCGCACGCCGCTGAATTTGCGCAGATCGCGACGCAGTCCCAGGTCCGCGACCACGCGGCGCGTCGCCCGCCATCGCACCGAACCGTACGCGGACCACGTCATCGCGTGCGTCGCGACGTTCTCGTCGGAGATCGAGACGGCATTCGGTTGCAGGTCCGGCGTGAACGGCGCCGAGAACGCGGCGTAGCCGGACGAGTCGTCGATCAGGTTCGCGACGGTCGCCTCCGTGCCTGCATGCCAGGCCCAGCGCGTCGTCGCCGCGCCGCGCAGTTCGTCGCGCAGCGTGTACACCGCATGCCAGCTGTGTTCCTGGAGTTGCCCCGAGACGATGTAGGGTTCCGCGACGTTGCCGTCCACGTTCTCGTGCGAATCCTCCGCTGAGAGCAGCGTGACGTTCTGCAGCCGTGCATCGAACCGATGTTCGAGCCGCAGCCACGCGTAGAACTCGCCGCCGTTCACGGCCTTGTTCTGGGCATTCTCGGTCGAGAAGTACTTGCGGCGGTCGTCGATCGCGAGCGTCCCCGCGGCGAGCGAGGTCCGCGCATCGAAACGCCACGTCGCATGCACGATCATGTCGTTCAGGGTCGGTGCGCCGACCCGGGTCTCGATCCAGCCGACCGGCGCAAACTCGTTCTGCATCCGCAGATCCGCGAATACCGTTCCGTGGCCCGCACCGAACACGGTCCCCGCCATCGCGCTCGCTCCCTGCTCGGAAGCCTGGAGATCGACGGTCGTGCGACGGATGCGCCGCGGCGCGATGTCGACGACGCCGCCGATCTGGTCGCCGAATTCGATCGGTGCGATTCCCGTCCAGGACGTGACCGAATTGACCGCGGCCGGATCGACGGGACTGAACAGGCTCTGCAGCTCCTTCAGATGATACGGCTGGTTCAGCGTGACGCCGTCGTAGCGGAACAGGATCTCGTCGTCGCGGCTGCCGCGCACATGGGTCCGCGCGGTGTAACCGGCGACCGCGGTTCCGGGGATGACCTGCAGCGCCCGGACCGCATCGTTGTGGGTCTCGGGGGAGTTCTCGAGCGCGCGCCGGCCGGCGGTCACGCCACCGATCGGACTCGATCGATAGCGGCTGGTCTGTACGACGACCTGTTCGAGAGGTTCTTCGGTCATCGGCGGCGGGACCGCGCGCGGGCGCGCGCGCTCGGCGCGGACGATCACGTACCCGCCGCCCGACAACGGACGCGCCGCGAGGCCGAGAGGAGCGAGCAGAGAGTGCAGACGTGCCGGCACCGTCGACCCGAGGACCGGACCACGCACCCGCAGCCCCGGCGGCACGAGCTGCGAGCTGTAGATGAGGCGCACGCCCGCGCGCTGGAACGTGCTGAGCACCTGGGTCACGAGCGGCGGTTCGCCGGTCCCGGCATGGGCCTGCGGTGGGCGCCCGAGCGCGAGGCACGCGCTCAGCGTGAGAATCGAGGCGATCGCGACGGGCGGCCGTCGCGGGCGACGCCCGCGGATGGTCTTAGTTCCCGTGCGTCGCGACGCCGCGCAGCCGGATACGCAATTCACCCGGCGAGTTCATATCATATTGCAGGCGCGTCGTCGCCATCACCGCGACGAGCGCCTCGGTCGGCGTGAGGCCCGCAATGCTGCCCGACAGCCGCGTCTGGTCGATCGCGGCCTGTGTCGCCGGGCCTTGCAACTGGAGCTTTCGTCCGGTCTCGCGGACGTACCAGGCGAGGAACTCCGACAGCGGACGTCCGTCGATCGGGAAATCCGGCGTCAAAGTGTTCACCCACGCCCAACTGCGGCCGTATGGGGCGACCGCCATCCGTTCCATCGCGCCGCCCCGCTCCACCGCGGCCGCCTGTCCACGCTCCAGCGTCTCGTGGCGGCCGCTGCGCTCCCTCACGCTCACGCGACCGCTGCGCACGCCGACCCACATCGAGGACGAGCGCACCACGACCTGGAACTGCGTGCCCAGGTGACTGACGCGACCGAACGGGGTATCGACCACCAAGGGTTCGTGCGCATCGCCTTCGGGACCGCTGTCGACGTAGATTCGCCCGTGGGTGAGCTGGACGTGACCCGGACGATCGAGATCGAGGACCGTGCCGGGGCCGACCCGCAGATCGAGCGACGCAACCGTCAGCAGGAGGTACCCGCTCGCGCCGGTGCCCACGCTCGTGCCGGCCTGCAGCCGGCTGCCGGCGACGATTGGACCGCGGTCGCTCGCGGAAGTCAGGTGCACGGCGCCTCGCGCGGCGACGAGCGTTCCGACCGGCGCCGGCGCCTCGCTCGTCCCGTCGCGAAGACCGAGCCATCCCAGGCCGACCGCGGTGGCGACGATGGCGGCCGCCGCAGCCCAGCGGAACGCTCGCCGCGCCCGGCGTCGGCCGGTCGCTTGCAGCCACTCCTGTTCGACGGCCGCCCGCACCGACTCGCGCACGGCTCCGTCCGGCGCCGGCCGCCGACCAGCGGCTGCGATCAGCCGCGCGATGTCGTCCGGCTCGACGCGATCCTTGTCCCCATTCGATCGCATCACTTTGCGCTCCCCAGATTCGGCAGCAGGGTGTTCCCAATGTCCCGGAAGGCGTTACGGGCACGCGCGAGCAAGGACTGCACCGTGATCGCGGTGACCCCGAGACGCTCCGCGATTGCATCCACCGACAGATCCTCGAGGTACTTGAGTTCGAGAACCTGCGCGTAGCGGTTCGGCAGGTAGTCGAGCGCCGCGTGCACCGCGGCGGTCAGATCCTCGCGCTGCCGCTGCGCTTCCGGTTCCGCCGCTGCGTCGGCCGGAATCGACTCCAGGCTCGCGCGAACCTGCGGATCGTCCTCGAGCTCGACCAGTCGGTGCATGTAAGAGGCCTCCCGCACCGCCTTGGCCACGTGATCCGCGAGCTCGCGCCGCGCAATCTGGCATAGCCAGGTGAACAGGCTCGCTTCGCCGCGATAGGTCTCGAGACGGCGCACCCCGCGGATCAACGCCGCCTGGACGATGTCCCTGGCCGCCTCTTCGTCGCCGTTCGATCGGCGCAGGATGAAGCGGAACAGTCGCGGGAAATAGTCGTCGAAGAAGGCGCGGAACGCCACCTCGTCCCTCGCCAACAAACGGCCCACGAGTGCCACGTCGTCCGTATGCATCGTCAGAATCGCACTCCGTCCATCATTACGCCCATTCGACGGCTCGAACCGGCCCGATCAATCGCAATGAACCCACTTTATTGAGAAAATCTGGGCTCTTGCGCGCGACCGTCGGAGCACGGACCGCCCGTGGGCGCAAGAGTCCCACGGGAGGAAGTCCGTCCGCCGCCCGCATCGCTCCTCAGGACGGCGAACGCAGCCACGCCTGGGCGATCTGGACCCAGGCGGAGGCGCCGATCGGGATCGCCGCATCGTTGAAGTCATAGCTCGGATTGTGCAGCAGGCAGGGACCGCCGCCGTGGCCTTCCGGGCGCTGCGACCCGTCGCCGTTGCCGATCAGGAAATAACAACCCGGTTTCTCGAGCAGGAAGAAGCTGAAATCCTCGGCTCCCATCGTCGGCTCGAACTCGTGGACCCGTTCGGGCCCGACGAGCTCCGTGAGCACCTGGTGCGTGAATTGGGTTTCGCGCACCGGATTGACCGTCGGCGGGTAGTTGCGCACGAAGGCGAACTCGCCCTCGGCATCGTACCCATCGCAAATCGACCGGGCGAGATCGCGCATGCGCCGTTCGATCAGGTCGAGCGTGTCGGCGGAGAACGCGCGCACGGTGCCTTGCAATTCGCAGGTCTCCGGAATCACGTTGATCGCCTCGCCCGCACGCAGCAGGGTCACGGAGATCACGCCCGCATCGATCGGACGAAGGTTGCGCGAGATCACCGTCTGCCAGGCCTGTACGATCTGGCAGGCGATCGGGATCGGATCGATGCCGTTGTGCGGCATGGCCGCGTGCGCGCCTTTTCCTCGCACCGTCAAACGGAACTCGTTCGTCGATGCGAACACCGGCCCGGCCTTGAGCGCAAAGTGTCCGACCGGCAACCCCGGCCAATTGTGCGCCCCGAAGATCGCCTCCATCGGAAAGCGCTCGAACAATCCGTCGCGAATCATCTCCCTGGCGCCGGCGCCACCCTCCTCCGCCGGTTGGAATATCAGATAGACGGTGCCATCGAACCGGCGGTGCGAGGCGAGATGCTTGGCTGCCGCGAGCAGCATCGTCGTATGACCGTCGTGACCGCAGGCGTGCATCTTCCCGGGATGCACGCTGCGATGCGCGAACCGATTGTTCTCGGTGATCGGCAGTGCATCGATGTCCGCGCGCAAGCCGACCGCGCGCGGACCGCCGCCCCCGCGCACGACCCCGACGAGTCCCGTGCGGCCGATGCCTCGATGCACCGGGATTCCGTAGGACTCGAGGTGCGCCGCGATCAGGTCGGCGGTGCGCACCTCCTCGAAGCGCGTCTCCGGATGAGCGTGCAAATCGCGGCGGATCGCCTGGAAGGTCGCCGCATCGGCGACGATCGGTTCGAGCAAGTTCATCGACCACCTCCGGTCCGGCCGCGTCGCTATGAATTCCAGGAGCGCCGCGGCATGATGCCAAAATACCATGAACGACGATCACGCCAGTCGCCGCGACGCGGTCCGACCCCCCGGATCCGCGCGCGATCCCGGCCATCATTCGATTCGCGAAGACTCCCGCAGCGACAGTCTCGCGGTCGCGCCGTCCCTCGGCGTCACGCTCGACCGTGCCCGCATGCCGCGACGCACCAGCGGCGTGGATTCGCGGATCTTCACGATCAGCGCCTACGCGCTCGGGATCGGCGTGGCCGCGGCTTACATCGCGCAAGCGCTGGTCGCGTTGATCGGCCTGGTGACGAACCTCGCGTTCTACGGACGTTGGTCGACCGCGTTCGTCTCCCCCGCGGGCAATCATCTGGGCGCCTGGGTCGTCCTCATTCCGGTCAGCGGCGGACTCGTCGTCGGCCTGATGGCGCGCTGGGGATCCCCGGCGATCCGCGGTCATGGCATTCCCGAGGCGATGGAGCAGATCCTGCGCAACGATTCGAAGATCCCGCCGCGGATGACGTTCTTGAAGCCGTTGTCATCCGCGATCGCGATCGGCACGGGAGGTCCGTTCGGTGCCGAAGGGCCGATCATCGCGACCGGCGGCGCTTTCGGTTCGTTTCTGGGCCAGGTGCTGCACGTCACCGCGAGCGAACGCAAGGTGCTGCTCGCGGCCGGCGCCGCGGCGGGGATGGCGGCTATCTTCGCCTCGCCGGTCTCGGCGACGCTCCTGGCGGTCGAACTGCTGCTGTTCGAACTGCGCCCGCAGTCCTTGATTCCGGTCGCGCTCGCGACCGTCGCCGCGACGGGAATCCGCTATGCGACCGTCGGCTTCGGGGCGGTCTTTCCGATGCCGCTGATCGCGACGCCGGGCGGTCCGGCGCTCGCCGTCTATGTCGCTCTCGGCGCATTCATCGGTTTGTGCAGCGTGGGCGTCACGCGCATCGTCTACGGCGTCGAGGACGCATTCGAAAAGATACCCGTCCATTGGATGTGGTGGCCGGCGATCGGCGGGATCGCGGTCGGTGCGATCGGTTATTTCGCGCCGCTGACCTTCGGCGTCGGCTACACCAACATCCAGCACATCGTCGCCGGACGGCTGGCGTTCGATTCCCTCGCCGCGCTGATGGTGATGAAGTTCCTCTCCTGGTCGATCGCACTCGGCAGCGGCACCTCCGGCGGGACTCTCGCGCCGCTGTTCACGATCGGCGGCGCCCTCGGTGCCATCCTGGGACAACTCCTGTCGATGCACGCGCCGGGGCTCGGCGTCGATCCCAGGATCGCGGCGCTGGTCGGTATGGCGGCGATCTTCGCCGGCGCCTCGCGGGCGCTGCTGACATCGATCGTGTTCGCATTCGAGACGACGCGCCAGTTCGCCGGTTTGTTGCCGTTGCTCGGCGGCTGTACGGCCGCGTATTTCGTCTCAGTGCTGCTGATGCGCACGACGATAATGACCGAGAAGATCGTCCGGCGCGGCACCCGTGTTCCAGACGAGTATTCGGCCGACTTCCTCGCCCAGGTGCTGGTCGCCGAGGTCTGTACGCGCAGCGTGCGGACGTTGCGCGATACCGCGACGGTCGGCGAAATCCGCGCCTGGTTCGCCGGCGACGACCCGGGCAGCCAGCATCAAGGGTATCCGGTCATCGACGCCGAAGGCCGCTTGCGCGGCGTGATCACGCGCCGGCAAGTGCAGAACGCCCGGCTCGCCGATTCGGTCGCGATCGCCGATCTCGTGACCCAGGAGCCGATCGTCGTGCAGGAAGGCCATTCCTTGCGGGAGGCGGCCGATCACATGGTCACGCACTCGGTCGGCCGTCTCGTCGTGCTCGCCGAATTGGCCCCGCACGCGATGGTCGGCATCATCACCCGCGGCGACCTGTTGGCGGCGCACGCGAAGCGGCTGCGCGAGGCGCATCACGCGGAGACCCACCTACGGATGGGCCGGCGGTGAGCCCGCCGCGCGAAGGCGCGGCGCCGGCTCACCGCGCCGGTCACTGACCGAGGTTCAACAGCGCGGCGTTCCCGCCGGTCGCGGTGGTGTTCACCGTCAGCGTCCGCTCGTTCGCCATCCGGGCGAGATAGTGC
>JAKBCG010000067.1 GCA_021808035.1 Pseudomonadota bacterium | reverse complement strand
CCGCAGCGGCGCGACGAGCAGCGGCCGAAGGGATGATCCCGCTCCAGGACGACAGCCGGTCGTCCTCAAGACCCTACGCGACGGCCGGCTTGATCGCGCTGTGTTTCGCGGTCTTCCTGTGGCAGTCCTCGCTCGATGGACCGGCGGCGCGCCGCGCGGTCGATGCGCTCGGCGCGATTCCCGCGGTCGTGTTCGGCGTCGCGAGGCTGCCGCCCGATCTCGTCTGGGTGCCGCGTTACGTGCCGGTCCTCACCTCGATGTTCCTGCACGCGAGCTGGATGCACCTGCTCGGCAACGTGCTCTTCCTGTGGATCTTCGGCGCCTCCGTCGAGGACTACATGGGGCCGGTGCGATTCCTCGCGTTCTATCTGTGCAGCGGAATCGCGGCGTTCCTCGCGCAGGGCCTCGCGACGCCGGATTCCGCCTATCCGATCATCGGCGCGAGCGGCGCGATCTCGGGGGTTCTCGGCGCGTACTTCGTCACGTTCCCGCGCGCGCGCGTGCTGACGCTCGTGGTGTTGCCGTTCTTCTTCACGACGATGCGGGTGCCGGCGATGCTGCTGCTGCTGCTGTGGTTCCTCGTGCAGCTCGTGAGCCATTTCGCGGGTCACGACGGCGGCGTCGCGTTCCTCGCGCACATCGGCGGCTTCGTCACCGGGATCGTGCTCGCGCCGTGGTTCAAGCGCCGCGATGGCGGCGTCGCGGCGTTGTGATAGAGTTCCCCGAGCGCCCACGAGCGTCGAGGGACCAGCGATGTCGAGTGATCCGAGTCCACGGCTCGGGGAGGAGCGCAGCCCGCAACCGTCGATCACGCGTCTGCCGACCGGCCGGGTCGCGTTCGTCGGCCGCAGCCTGCGCGGACCGGTCGACCAGCCCACCCGGGTCTCGAGCTTCGCGCAGTTCCAGAGCGTGTTCGGCGGACTCTGGCAGCCGAGTCCGCTCGGCTATTGCGTCGAGCAGTTCTTCGACAACGGCGGGCGCGACGCGATCGTCGTCCGGATCGCGAACGGCGCGCGCGGCGCGACCGTGACGCTGCCGACCGGCGGCGGCCGCCCGCTCGAGTTGCGCGCGGTCCGACCGGGCAGTCGCGAGTTCCTGCGGGTCTGCATCGACTATGACAATCTGGCGGCCGGCGACGCCGGCTCGTTCAACCTGACGATCCAGCGCGTGCGCGCACGCGGCTCGCTGCACGTCGAGGATCAGGAGAGCCACCGCCGGCTGTCGATTCGCGAATCCGACGGACCTCGGTTCGTGACCGCGGCGCTCGCGCATTCCGCGCTCGTCCGCGTGGTCGGCGCGCCGCCAGACGCGAGACCGGCGCGCACGGTCGACGCCGACAGCGGTCTCGCGACGGGTTGGATCGGCTCGAACGCGGACGGCGACGACGGCGCGCCCTTGACCGACTACGACCTGATCGGCAGCGAAACCGAACGCACCGGGATGTTCGCGCTCGAGGATGCCGGACCGTTCGACCTGCTGTACGTGCCGCCGCTCGCGCGCGAGCGGGACGTCGGCCTCGCGACCTGGCTGGTCGCCGAGCGGTTCTGCCGCCGGCGCCGCGCGCTGCTGATCGTCGATCCCCCGCAGGCCTGGCAGACCGCGGACGATGCGATCGAGGGCTTCGAAACCTGGGGGTTCCAGAGCGAGAACGCGACGATGTTCTTTCCCCGCGTGCTCGCCTACGACAAGCTGCGCGGGCGCTTCGAGACGTTCGCGCCGGGCGGCGCGGTCGCCGGCATGCTCGCCCGCCGCGACGCGCGGATGCCGCCGTGGGATGAGTCGGACGAGAGCGTCGAGCCGGTGCTCAGGTCGGGCTACAAGCCGGCCTGCCAGGTCACCGAGGCGCAACGCGTCCGGCTGCGCACCTTCGGCGTGAACACGCTGCCGTCGCTGCGACCCGCGTCGCGGCGGGCGGAACGGCCGCGCACGCTCGCCGCGGCGAGCGCCGCGGACTTCCGTTATCTCGCATCGCGCCGCACCCATTCGTACCTCTTGAGCTGCATCCTGCACGGCACGCGCTGGGCCGCGACCGCCGCACCCGGCCCGGACGCGTTCGCGACCATCGAGGCGCAGGTGCGCGAATTCCTCGGTGACCTGTACCGCAGCGGCGCCTTCCCGGGCCGCGGGCCGGACGACGCGTATTTCGTCGTCTGCGACGAGCGCCTGAATCCCTTGGGCGCCCCGGGGCGCGGCCTGCAGTTCCTGGTGGGCTTCGCCGCCGCGCGCGCCGGCGAGTTCCATGCCTACCGGGTCGTGCCGGCGACCGACGGCGGCGATGCGCAACCGGTGACCGTGAACCGCTGGCGCGACGCGCGCCTCAGTCCCGAGCAGATCGAATGGATCGATCGTCTCGCGAATCGCCTCGAGGCTTGAGCGCGGCCGCGCCCGGTGCGGCCGCCCCGCCGGCATCCGAGCCGGTGCAGCCGGCCGTGCGCACCGTGATCTTCTCGCACGGGAAGGAGAGCGGGCCCTGGGGCGAGAAGATCACCGCGATGGCGGCGGTCGTGCGCGATCTCGGCGCCGCGGTCGAATCGGTGGATTATCGCGGCATCGACGATCCGCGCGGCCGGCGCGACCGTCTGATCGAGTTGGGCCGCGGCTGCGCCGCGCCGATCGTGCTCGTCGGGTCGAGCCTCGGCGGGCACGTCTCGGCCGCCGCGGCGCGTGCGCTCGACGCGCGCGGGCTGTTTCTGCTCGCGCCGGCGTTCTACATGCCGGGCTTCGAGGCGCATACGCCGCGGGACTGCGGCTGCCCGGCCGCGATCGTACACGGCTGGCGCGACGACATCGTCCCGGTCGACCACAGCATCCGCTGGGCTCGCGAACAACTCGCCGAGCTGCACGTGCTCGACTCCGACCACCGGCTCCAGGACCGGATCCCCGAGATCGGATGCCTGTTGCGCGCCTTCCTCGGGTCCCTCGGCCCGGATTGAGCGGCCGCGACGTCGCTCAGTGCGACGGGTTCGGCGCCGGCTCGGTCGCGTCCTGCGCCTCGCTGCGGGCGATCTCGCGCCAGCTCTCGCCGATCCGCTCGCCGCAGCGGCGGCTCATCGACCGGTATCCGGCGACCAGCGCGTCGAGCGACGCGTTCACGTAGGTCTTGCCGGCGGGCGATTCGAAGAACGTGAGCATGTCGCGCAAATCCGCATCGCTCAGGTCGCGGTAATCGTACGCGACGTACCGCTCGAGCGGGACCGTGAGGCTCTTCAGCAGATCGGCCGGCGGCGGCGTCTTCCCGCCGACGCTCGCGCGGGCATCCTTCAGGTCGAGACCGTAGCCCATCGCCTTGCCGACCGCGAGCGAGCGCTCCATCGTCATGTACACCTCGGCCGCCGAGTCCGTCGCGCGCGTGGCGGTCGCGATCCGCTGGAAGAGGGCCGCGCGCCGCGCTGAGGCCGGTGCCGCGAGCTTGCCGTCCGCGATCGCGGCGGTCGTCGCGGCGTCGAGTTTCGCGAGCGCGACGTCGGCGGCGACCATGCGCCGTCCGGTCGGGCTGGCGAGGAACGCGAGGGTCTTCTCGACCGTCGCGGGATCGAGGTGCGCGGCGAAGGCGGCGAGCGCGGACGGCTCGAACACGTCGATCCGGAACGTGCGCTTCGCGGCCTTGGACACCGCCGCGAGACGGGCGGCGTCGAGCTTGTGGTGCGACCCGGACTGGAACATCCGCTGCAATCTCTGCGGCATCTCGTCGAGCGACGCCGACACCTGTTCCCGCATCCCCGCGGCGAGATAGAGTCGCCCCGCCGTGTCGATCGTGACCGACGGCGGCGCCGCGAGCGCGGTCGCGGTCAGGCCGAACAACAGCAGGAAGGGCAGGGTCCTGGTCATCGTGATCTCCGGGTGACGCTGGGAGCCGGGCGATTGTACACTTTAGCGCTCGGCGGGCAGGCCGATCCGAGGAGTGGACGAGAGTGCGTTCTCCGTGGGGCCTCGGTCGGGCATGGCAATGGCTCGTGCGCAAGATCCTGGTCGCATGGGTCAAGGTCGCGGTGAAGCCGGATACCGCGGCCGCCGCGCTCGCGGCGGCCGCGCGTCCGGTGTGCTATGTGCTCGAGCGCGACGGTCAGAGCGACCTGGCGGTGCTCGGCCTGGTGTGCGGCCGATTGAACCTGCCGAGACCGAGCCGCCGGCTCCTGATCGGCGGGACCCGGACCGACCGCGCGCATTTCGAGCTGGAACGGCGCGTCGGTCTGCTGCGCGGCCGCGTCGACCAGCGTCCGTCCCGCACCCTCGTGCACCTGATGAGCGCGGTCGCGATGGATCCCGAGTTCGACGTCGATCTCGTGCCCGTCGCGGTGTTCTGGGGACGCGCGGCGCCGAAGGAGTCCAGCTGGTGGCGGTTCCCGTTCACCGAGACCTGGGGCCTGGTCGGCCGGGTTCGACGGATCCTGACGATCCTCTTCAACGGACGCAACACGCTGCTGCACTTCGGCGAACCGATCTCGCTGCGCGCGGCGATGCAGGGCGAGGCGGCGAGCGCCGCGGCGGCGCGGCGCATCCAGCGGTCGTTGCGCGCGACCTTGCGCGCGCAACGGACCTCGACGATCGGTCCGGACTTGTCGCACCGGCGCACGATCGTCGTGCGGGTGCTCGCGGCGCGCGCGGTGCGCGCCGCGATCCGTGCCGAGGCGCGGGCTCGCGGCATTCCGCGGCGGGCGGCGATTCTCGCCGCGAAGCGCTGCGCCGACGAGATCGCCGCGAACTACTCGCAGGCGTTCGTCGGCTTCATGTCGGTGCTGCTCGGCTGGCTGTGGAACCGCCTGTACGACGGCGTCACGTTCCGGCACGTCGAGCGGCTGCAGGAGATCGGTGACGGCGCCGAGATCGTCTACGTGCCCTGCCACCGCAGTCACATGGACTACCTGTTGCTCTCCTACGTGATCTATCACAAGGGGTTCGCGGTTCCCCACATCGCGGCCGGCGTGAACCTGAACATGCCGGTCGTCGGCCGATTCCTGCGCAAGGGCGGGGCGTTCTTCCTGCGCCGTTCGTTCAAGGGCGACGCGCTGTACGCGTCGGTGTTCAAGCAATACCTCACCCTGATGATGTCGCGCGGTCATCCGCTCGAGTACTTCGTCGAGGGAGGCCGCAGCCGCACCGGCCGGCTCCTGCAGCCGCGCACCGGCATGCTGTCGATGACCGTGCAAGGGTATCTGCGCGACCCGCGGCGCCCGGTCCATTTCGTGCCGGTCTACTTCGGGTACGAGCGCATCGTCGAGGGGGAGACCTACCTCGGCGAGCTCGAGGGGCGGCCGAAGCGCAAGGAGAGCGTCGGCGGATTGCTGAAGGCGGTGCCGGCGCTGCGACAGCGCTTCGGCGAGGTCCACGTGAACCTCGGCGATCCGATCGCGCTCGACGCGGTGCTGGACGCCCATGACCCGCGCTGGCGGGAACGGACGGCCGCCGAGGACGAGCCGCGGCTCGACGGGCTCGGCGCCGCGGTCGGCGATCTCGCGCGGCGCATCGTGACCGGGATCAACGCCGCCGCGGCCGTGACGCCGATCAACCTGGTCGCGACCGCGCTGCTCGCGACGCCGCGCCAGGCGGCGGCGGAGAGCGAACTCGTCGCGCAGCTCGAGCTCTATCGGCAGCTGCTGCGCGACGCGCCGTACGGACCGCTGGTCACCGCGACCCCGGCGACCGGCGCGCAGATGATCGCCTACGCCGAAGGGTTCGGTCTGCTGCAGCGGCGGCGCCACCCGCTCGGCGACATCTTGTCGATGACGCGGGACCGGGCGCTGCTCGCGACCTATTACCGCAACAACACCCTGCACCTGTTCGCGGTGCCCTCCCTGCTCGCCTGCTGCTTCCTCGGCAACGCGAGCATGCGGACCTCGGACATCCTGCGGCTGCTGTCGCGGATCTATCCGTACATCGCCGCGGAGTTGTTCCTGCGATGGAGCGAGGACGAAGTCGGCGACCATGCGCTGCGCGTGCTCGACGTGCTCGCCGGGATCGGGCTGCTGATCGCGGCGCCCGGCCGCGACGAATGGCATCGCCCGCCGCCGGCGACCGCCGAGGCGGTGCGGCTCTCGGGTCTCGCGGCCGCGACGATCCAGACGGTCGAACGATACTATCTGGCGATCGCGCTGCTGCTGCGCGCCGGGAGCGGCCGCATCGGTCAGCAGGCGCTCGAGGAACGCTGCCGCTTGACCGCGCAGCGCATGAGCCTGCTCTACGGGCTCGAGTCGCCGGAGTTCTTCGACCAGGCGATGTTCCGCCATTTCCTCGAGCTGCTGCGCCGGCGTGGCGTCGTCCGGACGAACACGGACGGCACGCTCGGCTTCGATGCGGCCTTGGACGCGGTCGCGGCCGATGCGCAGATCGTCTTGTCCGAGCAGATCCGGCACAGCATCCTGCAGGTCACCTTGGGCTGACGCGGCGGGCGGCCGCGCGCGCCTCAGTCCCAGGCGCCGCCGGTGCGGCCGCGTTTCGCTTCGCCCCGGCGGTGCTTCGCCTCGAGCCGCCGTTCCTTCGATGCACGGGTCGGCTTGGTGCGCTTGCGCGGCTTCGGCTCGATCCGCGCGCGCTCGACGAGGGCCTCGAGCCGCTCGAGCGCATCGCGACGATTGCGTTCCTGGCTGCGCTCGCCGCGCGCGATGATCACGATGTCGCCGTCGTCGGTGAGGCGCCGGCCGGCGAGACGCCGCAGCCGCCGCTTCACCTCGGGCGGTAGCGTCGAGTTCGCGGCCAGCAGGAACCGCAGCTGCGCGGCGCTCGCGACCTTGTTCACGTTCTGTCCGCCAGGCCCGGACGAGCGGACGAAGGTCCACTCGAGGTCGCGATCCGGGATCGTCGCGGGGCTCATGCGTTCAGGTCGGGGATCAGCTGGCTCTCGAGCCGCGCGATCTGATCCTTCAACATCAGCTTGCGCTTCTTCAGGCGCTTCATCCGCAGTTCGTCGACCCGGAAGTCGAGCGTCAGGCGCGAGATCACGTCATCGAGGTCGCGGTGCTCGATGCGCAGCTGGCGCAGGCGCTCGATGTTCTTGAACAGGTCGGTGTTGACGTTGTCGTCGTCTTCGCTCACGGGCGCGCATCCGTCCTCGTCTCCCCGTCGACGCCGATCCCGCGGCTTCGCCACGCCGGGACCAGTCCGTCGGGTAGCTTAGCCAAGCGGCCGAGCGGATTCCACGGCATGCGCGGTCCATGGAAATCCGAGCCGACGGTGGCTTCGAGGCCATGGCGGACCGCGAGCGCGGCGCAGGCGTCGATATGATGCGCCGCATTACCGCCGCAACCGATCTCGAGTGCGCGCCCGCCGGCCGCAACGAAATCCGTGAGCAGCCGATTGCGCGCGGTCGCGGACAGCGAGTACCGGGTCGGGTGCGCGAGCGACGCGACGCCCCCGGCCGCGACGATCCAGCCGACGATCTCGGCAAGCGCCGGCCAGTCGGCGGCCACGGCGGCGGCGCGTCCGCGCCCGAGATGGCTCCGAAACGCGTCGCGCGGGTCGCGCGCGCAGCCGGCCTCGACCAGCGCGTCGGCGAGATGGGCCCGGGTCGGCAGCGGTGTGCGCGCCTCGACCATCGCGAGCAGCCGCTCCCCGGGCAGGCCCTGGTGCGTGAGATGCGCACAGATCGCGCGGATCCGGCGGTGCCGGCGGTCGAGCTGCGTCGCGACCCCCGCGCGCAGCACCGGGGCGTCGGGGTCGATCCACAGCCCCAGAACGTGGATCGACTGGGATCGCCATGCCGCCGAGAGCTCGATCCCGGGGACGAACCGCAGCCGATGGATGCGGGCCGCATCGGCCGCCTCCGCGAGGCCCGCCGTGGTGTCGTGATCGGTCAACGCGAGCCCGCGCAGTCCGACCGTGGCGGCGTGCGCCAGGAGCTCGGCCGGCGGCAACGCGCCATCGGAGCGGTTCGAATGGCTGTGCAGATCGATCATGGGGCTACTGTACGGCATGGCAGGCGCGGCCACCGCTCGATCCGCGCGCCCGGGGGCTGGAACTTTCCGCGGGACGTCCCCATATCCCCTTGCAAAGCCAATCCATGACATCTGCGGAGGAAGTCTTGAGCACGCCGAACGACAATCGAGCCGATCTCGCGGTGCGGGTCGATCCGATCGAGATGCTGCAATACGTTCAAGCGCTGATGGTCGCGCCCGCGATGGCCGCGGAAGGCCCCGCGAACGGGCTCGCGCGCCGCGCCGGGGGCGAATCGCCCATCGCCCGGGCCGCGCAGCTGCGCTGGACGGCGCTCAACCGGGCGTTCGGCGACGAACGGGTCGATCGTTGGACCAGCCGGCGCAAGGATCAGATCCATCTGCCGGTCGCGTTGATCGCCGCGGCCGGCGTTGCGCGGCTGACCATGACCGACGACGAGGTGGTGTTCGACATCGAGGCGTTGCTCGACGCGACCTTGCAGTTCTCCGAGCCGGCGGGCAACGCCTGAGGCTCGCGGGTCAGTCCGGCGGAAGCACCACCTCGCTGCTGAACGCGAGGAAATCCCCGTTCAGCAAGGTCTCGCGGCAGTTGTAGCGCAAACGGTGGCGGTCCGGGCGGGTCACCCGGCCGCCGGCCGCCTCGAGCACGGCTTGGCCGGCGGCGGTATCCCATTCGCTCGTCGGGCCGAATCGGGGGTACAGATCGGCCGAGCCCTCGGCGACGAGGCAGAACTTCAACGAACTGCCGATCGCGGTCAGTTCGTAGTGCTCGAACCGGTTGAGATAGGCGTCGGTCTGGGGCGTCGAGTGTGAGCGGCTGCCGACGATCCGGATCGGCACGTGACACGCGGCAACGTGGATTCGCGATTCGCCCTCGCCGTGGCGCGCGCGAAATGCGCCGAGCCCGGCCGCGCCCCAGTACGTGAGGCCGAGCGCCGGCGCGGCGACGATTCCGAGCACCGGTTCGTGCTCGACGATCAGCGCGACGTTCACCGTGAACTCGCCGTTGCGCTTCACGAACTCGCGCGTCCCGTCGAGCGGGTCGACGAGCCAGGATTCGCGCCAGCGACGGCGCTCGGACCAGTCCGCCTGCGAGGCTTCCTCCGACACGATCGGCACGCCGGGCGTCAGTCGCGACAGACCGTCGAGCAGGATCCGCTGCGATTCCAGGTCGGCGAGCGTCAGCGGTGTGTCGTCGGCCTTGCGCTGCACCGCGATGTCGGCGTCGTACACCCGCATGATCGCCGCGCCGGCCTCGGCGACGAGCGGTCGCAGGTCGGCGGCGAGCGCGGCTAAGTCGTTCATCGCCGCTATGATAACCGCAATGTCAGCCGCCGCCGCAGTGGATTGGGCCTTGGTCGAGACCGTGTTCCTCGACATGGACGGGACCCTGCTCGACCTCGCATTCGACGAGTGGTTCTGGCGGGAGTTGATCCCGCGGCACTACGCGGCCCGGCATGCCCTCACCGAGCCCGAGTCGCGCGCGCTGCTCGAGCCGAGATTCACCGCGGTCGCCGGCACGATGGATTGGTACTGCATCGATCACTGGACGCGGGCGCTCGATCTCGACGTGCGCGCGCTCAAGCGCGCGGTCGCCGGCGAGGTTCGCTACCTGCCGGGCGCCGAGGAATTCCTGTCGCGGCTGCGGGATCTCGGCAAGCGCGTCGTGCTGCTCACCAATGCGCACCCGGAGACGCTCGCGATCAAGGACGAGCGCGTTTCACTGAGCCGGCGCTTCGATGCGGTCTATTCGTCGCATCGGTTCGGGGCGCCGAAGGAGCACCCGCGATTCTGGCCGGACCTCGCCCGCGTGGAGCCGTTCGATCCGTCACGCAGCCTGTTCGTGGACGACAGTCTCCCGGTGCTCGAGAGCGCGCGCCGTCACGGCATCGGCTGCTTGCGCGCGGTGCGCCGACCCGACACGCGCCGCGGGCCGAAGGACACCGGGGTTTTCGTCGGCGTCGATCGCGTGCTCGACCTGCTGTGATTCGCGCTCAGGTGTCCGGCGGGGTCGTCGCCGGGGCCGACTCGGGCGTCGCTTCGGGCGACGTCGCCCCCTGGCCACGCCGGCCGCGCCCGCCGCGCCGCCGCCGACGCCGCGCCGGTCCTCCCGGCGGAGTCGCGAGTGTCGCGGGTCGTTCCGCCGGTGCGCGGCTCGCGGGC
>JAKBCG010000066.1 GCA_021808035.1 Pseudomonadota bacterium | reverse complement strand
GTTCCGGGTCGGGTTGCAGGGCCTGCTGGAACGTCGCGGGATCAGCGTGTGCGCCGTCGGAAGCGGCGAGGACGGCGTGCGGCTCGCCTGGGAGAACCCGCCCGACGTGGTGCTGCTCGACCTGCGGATGCCCGGCGAGAACGGGATCGCGGTGCTGCAGCGCCTGCGCGACGCGGGGTTCCGCCGGCCGGTGGCGATGCTCACCACGAGCACGGACGAGCGCGACCTGGTCAGCTCGCTGCGCTGCGGCGCAAAAGGCTATCTGCTGAAGGACATGGATCCGGATGCGCTGGTGGCGGCCCTGCACTCGATCATCGCCGGCAAGACCGTGGTCACGCCCGAGCTCACGACGGTGCTCGCGAAGGTGGTGCAGCGTGGCGGGGCGGACCGCGAGAAATACCCGACGCTGATCGAGGATCTGACGCCGCGCGAGCTCGAGATCCTGCGCCACCTCGCCGAGGGCGAGAGCAACAAGATCATCGCCCGCCGGCTCGGCATCTGCGACGGCACCGTGAAGCTTCACGTCAAAGCGATCCTGCGCAAGCTGGGGTTGTCCTCGCGCGTGGAGGCGGCGGTTCTCGCGGCCCAGCGCGGGTTGGACCTGAAGCCCTGAGCGCCCGACCGCGGCGCCCGGCGCCCGCGGTTTGCCTGTCCAGGCGGGGTTCAGTAAAGTTGTCGGTCTTTGCCGGTCCCGCGGAGGGACCGCGATGCATTCCGCTCCACCGAAGTTCCCGAGGTCGTCAATGTCCATCGAGCGTACCCTGTCCATCGTCAAGCCCGACGGCGTCTCCCGCAATCTGATCGGCGAGGTCTACCGTCGGTTCGAGACCGCGGGCCTGCGGATCGTCGCCGCCCGTATGCTGCACCTGTCGCAGGCGCAGGCCGAGGCGTTCTACGGTGTGCATCGCGAGCGGCCGTTCTTCAAGGACCTGGTGCGGTTCATGACCTCGGGTCCGGTGATGGTGCAGGCGCTCCAGGGCGAAGACGCGATCGCGAAGAACCGCGAGGTCATGGGGGCGACGGACCCGAAGAAGGCGGCGAAGGGCACGATTCGCGCCGACCTCGCGAGCTCGATCGACGAGAACGTCGCGCACGGCTCGGACGCCGCCGACACCGCGGCTCGCGAGATCGCGTTCTTCTTCAGCGAGACCGAGATCTGCCCGCGCACCCGCTGACCGCGGTGTCGCGCTGGAGCGCAACGAGATGCCCGCCGCCCCGGTCGACGACCGCGTGAACCTCCTCGGCCTGCCGCGGGCCGAGCTCGAGGCATTCGTCGCCGCGCGCTTCGGTGCGAAGCCGTTCCGCGCGCGGCAGCTGTTGCAATGGATCCATCGTCGCGGCGCGTCGAGCTTTCACGAGATGACCGACCTCGCGAAGGGCTTCCGGGTCGACCTCGAAGCCGGGGCGACGATCGCGGTTCCACAGATCGTCGCGTCCCAGGCCTCGAGCGACGGCACCCGCAAGTGGCTGCTGCGGATGGACGAGACCCAGGGGATCGAGACGGTGTTCATCCCGGAGCCCGGCCGCGGGACGCTGTGCATCTCGAGCCAGGTCGGCTGCGCGATGGACTGCGGTTTTTGCGCGACCGCGCGCCAGGGGTTCAACCGCAATTTGAGCGCGGCCGAGATCGTCGGCCAGGTCTGGCTCGCGCGGCGCGAGCTCGCCGCGGCCGCGGCCGCCGGCGCGGCGCCCCAGCCGATCACCAACGTGGTGTTCATGGGGATGGGCGAGCCGCTCGCGAACTACCGCAACGTGCTGCCGGCGATGCGGATCCTGCTCGACGACCTGGCCTACGATCTGTCGCGTCGCCGGGTCACGCTCAGCACCTCGGGCCTGGTGCCGCAGATCTACCGGCTCGCCGAGGAGTGCAACGTCGCGCTCGCGGTGAGCCTGCATGCGCCGAACGACGCGCTGCGTGACCAGCTGGTGCCGATCAACCGCAAGCACCCGATCGCCGAGCTGCTCGCGGCGTGCTGGCACTACCTGGAACGCCAGAACGGGCGCAGCGTGACGTTCGAGTACGTGATGCTGGATCGGGTCAACGACCAGCCGGAGCACGCGCGGCAGCTCGCGCGGCTGCTGCGCGGACGGCCCGCGAAAATGAACCTCATTCCCTTCAATCCGTTCGCCGGAACGCGCTTCACCCGGTCGCCGGACGCGGCGATCCTCGCGTTTCGCGATATATTGAACGACATGGGAGTGATCGCGACGATCCGGCGAACCCGCGGCGACGACATCGATGCGGCCTGCGGCCAACTCGCGGGCCGGGTCCAGGACCGGGTCGTGGTGCGCCTGGGCACGAAGCTCGGGAGAACGCCGGCCGAGGCGAGCCCATGGGCGAGCCCATGAGCGAGCGGCGGTTACGGCTCGCGGCCGCCGCGCTCGCCGCCACCGCGCTCGCCGCGGCGCTCGCGCTCGGGGGCTGCGCCTCGAACGGCGGTGCACTCGCGTCGGGCGTCAACCCGAAGCAGGCGGCGGTCGACAACGTCCAGCTCTCGGTCGCCTACCTCAAGCTCGGCAAGCTCGCGGACGCGCGGCTCTTCATCGAGCGCGCGCTGCAGGAGGATCCGCGCAATGCGACCGTGCAGGCGACCGCCGGCGTCGTCTACGAACGGCTCGGCGAGGCGTCGAAGGCGCGGCGCGCCTATCGGGAGGCCGCGCGCCTCGGCCGCAAGGACCCGGACGTGATGAACACCTACGGCGGCTACCTGTGCCGCACCGGCCATTACGCCGAAGGCGAGAAGGTGTTTCGCGAGGTGATCGCGAATCCCGTGTACCAGACCCCGGAGGTCGCGATGGTGAACGCCGGCGTGTGCCTCGAGGGCGCCGGGAACGATGCCGCCGCGCAGAACTACTTCGAGCGCGCGCTGGTCGTACGGCCGAACATGCCCGAGGCGCTGCTGGAATCGGCGGATCTCGCGATGAAGCGCGGCGACGCGGCGCGGGCTGCGAAGATCATCCGCCAGGATCTTGCGGTGAACCCACCGAGTCCGCCGGTACTCTGGCTCGGCGTGCGCGCGGAGCGCGCGCTCGGGCATGCGAACGCGGCCGACGCCTATGCCGGTGAGCTCGTGCACAAGTTCCCGACGTCGACCGAAGCACGGATGCTGCAAGCCGGCGTAGGCCCATGAGCGTTGCCGGCGACCTTCCCGAACGCCTGCGTGCGGAGCGGGAGCGGCGCGGACTCAGCCGGCAACAGGCCGCCGACGACCTGCGGGTCGACCCACGGATCATCGAGGCGCTCGAGAGCGGCGAGTTCGCGAACCTGGGGGCGCCGGTATACGCGAAAGGCCATCTCAAGAAGTACGCCGCCCTGCTCGGGATACCGGACGCGGACCTCGCCGAGATGATCGGGCAGATGGACGTGTCGGTCCCGGAGCAGGTGAACCCGGAGATCGCGATCCGGATCGCCGCGGGCGCCCGGTTCGGCGGAAGATCCTCGAAGCGTCCGGTGGTCGGCGTCGCATTGCTCGCCATGCTGGTCGGGGGCGTGCTGTGGTGGAAGCCCTGGCGGCTGCGCCTCGGCGAACGGTCGATCCCCGCGGTGCCGCAGGCGATCGCGCCGACGTCGGCGCAGGGGCCGCGTGCCGATGCGTCGCCGCCGCGTGTCGATGCGCCGCCGGCGCAGGCCACCGGCGATGCGGTCCATCCACCGCGGACTCCGGCTGCGGGCGCGGTGCCGGTGCCGGGATCCGCGACCCGCGTGGCACCGGCGGGGACGCCGGTGGCGGGTGGTGAACTCGCGCTGCAATTCACGTTCACCGCGGACTGCTGGGTCGACGTGCGCGACGCCCAGGGCAGGCCGATCTTCCAGGCGGTTGCGCGGGCTGGATCGAGCCGCACCCTGAGCGGCCGCGCGCCGTTCACGGTGATCCTCGGGCACGCCGCCGGCGTCGCGCTGCGGATCGGCGACCGGCCGGTCGAGATCCCGCCGACGCTCGTGAGCGGCAACGTCGCGCGGTTCGTCATCGGCGCGGACGGTGCCATCGGTGCGTTCTCCACCGGGTCGCCGCAGCCACCGCCCTGAAGCCGGAGGTTCCTTGGGTACGATCATCGAGCCGCTGCGCGGCGTTCACGACATCCCGCCGTCGCGGATCGCGGCCTGGCAGTTCCTCGAGCGCACGACCCGCGAGGTCTTCGCGGCGTACGGTTACGAGGAGTTCCGCGTTCCGATCATCGAGCAGACGCAGCTGTTCAAGCGTTCGATCGGCGATTTCACGGACATCGTCGAGAAGGAGATGTTCAGTTTCGTCGACCAGGGCGAGGATCACATCACCTTGCGGCCGGAGGCGACCGCAGGGATCGCGCGGGCGATGATCTCGAACGGCTTGCTGCGGCCCGGTCGCCTGCGGGTCTGGTGCATGGGACCGATGTTCCGGCGGGAGCGGCCGCAGGCGGGCCGTTACCGGCAATTCCACCAGATCGACGCGGAGGCGTTCGGTTTCGAAGGACCGGACGTCGATGCGGAGCTGATCCTGCTGTCGGCGCGACTGCTGCGGCGACTCGGTCTCGGCGGCGTGAAGCTGCACCTGAATTCGCTCGGCACGCCGGCGTCGCGGGCGGTCTTTCGCGAGCGGTTGATCGAGTATTTCAGCGCCCATGAGTCGAGCCTGGACGAGGACAGCCGGCGGCGGCTGCATGCGAACCCTTTGCGGATTCTCGACTCCAAGCATCCACAGACCCAGCGGATCGTCGCCGGCGCGCCGCCGCTCGAGGAGGCGCTGGATCCGGAGTCCAAAGCCCATTTCGAGACGCTGTGCGGGCACCTGCGGGCCGCGGGCATCGAGTATCATGTCGACCGGCGGCTGGTGCGCGGGCTCGACTACTACACGCGCACCGTGTTCGAGTGGGTCACCGACGCGCTCGGTGCGCAGAGTACCGTATGCGCCGGGGGGCGCTATGACGGGCTCGTCGAACAGCTTGGCGGCCCGCCGACCCCGGGGATCGGTTGGGCGATGGGACAGGAGCGCATCGTGCTGCTGCTCGAGAAGGTCGGTACGCCGATGATCGCCGACGCGCCCCAGGTCTACGTGGTCGCGAGCGGCGAACGGGCCGAGCGCGCGGCGTTCGAGATCACGGAGCGACTGCGCGACGAGCGCCCGGCGCTGCGGATTCTCGCGAACCTCGGAGGCGGGAACTTCAAGGCTCAGTTCAAGCGGGCCGACAAGAGCGGGGCACGGATCGCGCTCGTGCTCGGCGACGACGAGCTCGCGCGCGGCGCGGCGGCGCTGAAGGATCTGCGCGGGGACGGGATCCAGGAGGACTGCCCGTTCGAACGGCTCGGCGAACGCCTGGGAACACTGCTGCAACTGGACATGGCGAACACGGGGAAAGCATGAGCGACGAGTACTTGACCGACGACGAGCAAATCGAGGCCCTGAAGGGTTGGCTGGCGACCAACGGTCCGGGCGTGCTGCTCGCGGTCGCGCTCGGCGCGGCCATCGTCTTCGGCTACCGTTTCTACGAGAGCCGGGTCGACAACCGTGCGCTCGCAGCCGCGCAACTGTTCGACCAGATGACCGGGGCGCTCGGAAAGAACGATCGCGCCGGGGCCGAGCGGATCGCGGGCGAGATCACCGGCCGATACGCGGGCAGCCCGTACGCCGATCAGGCGGAGCTCACGCTCGCCCGCCTGGCGATCGACGACGGGCGCCTCGCGGCGGCCGATGCTGAGCTGCGGCACGTGGTCGATACCACGAAGGATCACGAGCTCGCCAAGATCGCGCGGCTGCGGCTCGCTCGCGTGCTGATCGCCGAGGGCAAGCCGGATCAGGCGCTCGCGACGCTCGGCACGCTGAAGAAGGGCAGCCCGTTCGAGTCGCTCTTCGACGAGGCCCGTGGCGATGCGCTGGTGGCGAAGCACGATCGTGCGGGCGCGATCGCCGCGTACCAGCGCGCGCTCGCGGTGGCCGATCCGCGTTACGGCGACAACGCGCTGTTGACCCTGAAGATCGCCGATCTCGGCGCCGCGCCGCGGATCCCGGGGATCGCCGCGCCGAATCCACCCGCGGCCGCCGCGGCCGCGGCGGCCGCGCCATGATGCGCCGGTTCCTCATCGCGCCGCTCGCGGCGCTCCTGGTGCTCACCGGGTGCAGCAAGGACAAGGATGTCGACCGGCCGGCCAAGCTGGTCGAGATCAAGGCGACGCTGCCGGTGACCAAGCTGTGGAGCGTCGATGTCGGCGGCGGCAAGCACCAGATGCTGTTGCGGCTCGGGCTCGCGCCCGCGGTCCAAGGTGGCGTCGTGTTCGCGGCGACCCAGAAAGGATACGTCGACGCCTACCGCGTCACCGACGGGCGGCGGGTATGGCGCACCCGGCTGCGGCTGCCGCTGTCGGCGGGGCCCGGCGCCGGCGACGGCCTGGTCGTCGTCGGTTCGACGAAAGGAGTGCTCGTCGCGCTCGACGCGGCCACCGGTCGCGTCCGATGGCGCGTGAACGCCGAGGCCGAACTCCTCTCGCCGCCCGCGATCGGCGAGTCCGTCGTGGTGGTGCGCACGGTCGACGGACACCTGCGAGCCTACGACGAATCGGACGGCGCGCCGCGCTGGTCGATCGAACAGGAGGTGCCGCGGCTCAGTCTGCGCGGGATCGCGACCCCGGTGATCGTGAAGAACGAGGTCATCAGCGGCTTCGACAACGGCAAGGTCGTCGCGGTCAACATCGAGAACGGCAACACGCTGTGGAACACGATGCTCGATGCGCCGCACGGACGCACCGAGCTCGAACGCCTCGTCGACGTCGACAGCCCGGTCGCGATCGCCGGCGACAACCTGTACGCGGCCGGATACCACGGCCGGACCGCGCAGCTGTCGATCGACTCCGGCCAGATCTGGTGGGCACACGACATGTCGAGCGACCACGGCCTGGTCGCCGGCGTGCACAAGGTCTATGTCGTCGAGGAGGACGGCACCGTGATCGCCTTGAGCGCCGAGGATGGCGCCACGGTCTGGCAGAACGTCACGCTGAAGTGGCGTCAGCTGAGCACGCCCGCGTTGACAGGCGCGGCGCTCGTGGTCGGCGACTACCAGGGTTATCTGCATTGGCTCGACCGGAAGACCGGCGTCATCATCGCCCGGACGCGCGACTCGAAGTACCGGATCTCCTCCGCGCCGATCGCGATCGGCGACACGGTGATCGTGCTGAGCGACGGCGGCGAGCTCGCGGCGTTCCGCGCCGCGCCGCGGCCCACCGGGTAGTCCGGCCGTGCTGCCGGTAGTCGCGCTGATCGGCCGGCCGAACGTCGGCAAGTCGACCCTGTTCAACGCGATGACCGCGAGCCGGGACGCACTCGTCGCCGACCTGCCGGGTTTGACGCGGGATCGCCAGTACGGGGTCGCGCGCCGCGCGAACCGGCCCTGCATCGTCGTCGACACCGGCGGTCTCGTCGAGCGCGCCGACGAGATCGAACGGCTGATGATCGAGCAGACGACGCGCGCGATCGAACAGGCCGACCGCCTGATCGTCGTCGTCGACGGCCGGGCGGGCCCGACACCCCAGGACCATTTCGTCGCACAGCTGGTCCGGCGCAGCGGCAAGCCCGCCGTCCTCGCGGTCAACAAGACCGAGGGGCGCGATGCCGAGAGTGCGGCCGCGGACTTCCACGAGCTCGGCCTCGGCGAACCGGTCGCGGTCGCGGCCGCGCACGATCAAGGAGTGGTCGACCTGCTCGAGGCCGCGCTCGCCGGCCTGCCGGCGGATACGCTCGAGTCCGGCGATTCGGCCGATGGGTCCGAGGACCCGCGGATCCGAATCACGGTGATCGGCCGGCCGAACGTCGGCAAGAGCACCCTGATCAACCGGCTGCTCGGCGAGAACCGCATGGTCGAGTACGACCGTCCCGGCACGACCCGCGACTCGGTGCTGGTGCCGTTCGAGCGCGACGGCGAGCGATACGCGCTGATCGACACCGCCGGCGTGCGGCGCCGTGCGCGCATCGACGAGGCGGTCGAGAAGTTCAGCGTGATCAAGACGCTGCAGGCGATCGAATCGGCGCACGTGGTGATCGTCGTGGTCGATGCGCGCGACACGGTCGCGGAGCAGGACGCGAGCCTCGCCGGCATCGTCGTCGAGCACGGGCGCGCGCTCGTGCTCGCGGTCAACAAGTGGGACAACATCCCGTCCGAGCAGCGCGACACGATCCGCGCGCAGTTCATCGCGCGGATGAGTTTCGCGGACTTCGCGCCCGTGCACTTCATCTCGGCGCGGCACGGCAGCGGGGTCGGGGAACTGTTCGATTCCGTGCGCCGCGCGTATGCGGCGGCGATGCGCGAGATGACGACACCGGCGCTCACGCGGGTCCTCGAGGCGGCCATCCGCAGCCACCCCCCGCCGCTCGTCCGCGGGCGGCGCATCAAGCTGCGCTACGCGCATCAGGGCGGGCGGAACCCGCCGATCGTCGTGATCCATGGCAATCAGACGGAACACGTGCCCGACGCGTACCGGCGCTATCTCATCAACGTGTTCCGCAAGGCATTCGACCTGACCGGCACCCCGGTCGACGTCGTGTTTCGTGCGGAGCAGAACCCGTTCGCCGGCAAGCGCAATCCGCTGACCCCCCGCCAGCGGCGCAAACGCAAACGCCTCATCCAGCGCGCCAAGCGCTAGAATCCCTGGAACACCCCCGGAGACCCCGGGAAGCGCGAAGGGATGTCCGTGCGACCGCTGCCGAAATCGCGAGTGTTACGAATCGCCGCGGCCGGCGTGCTGATCGTCGCCGCCTACGCGGCGCTGGGGTTCTGGGTCGTGCCCCGCGTGCTGCGTGCCCAGATCGTCGCGCAGGCGCACGCGCGCCTGGGGCTCGTCGCGAGCGTCGGTCCGGTGCGGTTCAACCCGTTCTCGTTCCGGCTGCACGTCGAGCGGTTCGCGCTCGACGCGCCCGACAAGGAGAAACTCGCGGGCTTCGATGCGTTGTTCGTCGATTTCCGCCCGAGCGCGTTGCTCCGGGGCGAATATTCGTTTCGCGAGATCGATCTCGCCGGCGCGAGCGTGAACGCGGTCGTCGGGCCCGACGGCCGGCTGAACCTGTCGCGGTGGATCCCGGTCCCGAAAGCCGCCGCGAAGTCGAAGTTCGCGTGGCCGCGGATTCGCGTCGATCGGCTGAGGGTGGTGCGCGCGAACCTGCGCTACGAGGATCGGGCCCACCCGGGGGATTTCACGGTCCGCCTGGCGCCCGCCGCACTCGAGCTCACGGCCTTCACGACCGGGCCGTCGGGCGGGGCGTTCGCGTTCCATGCCCGCACGCCGGCGGGCGAGCGGATCGACTGGCAGGGTCGCTTCGCGGTCGCGCCGCTCGCGTCCGCAGGGGATCTGCGCATCGAGGGCCTGCGCGCCGCGACCGTCGACTCGCTCCTGCGCGGCCCGCTCGCGGGCCGGGTCGCGGTCACCCTGACCGGCGGGCGATTCGGAGTCGACCTCCCATACCGGCTCTCGGAACGACCGCGATGGCAGTTGCGGATCGAACGCGCGAGCGCCTCCGCGGTCGGCGTCGGTCTTGCGCCGGCCGGATCGTCGCAGGACCCGATCCGCGTCGCGAAACTCGTCGCAACGGGCGGGACCCTAGACGTCGATGCTCATCGCGCGAGCGTCGCGCGGATCGCGCTCACGGGCCTCGCCGTCGACGCGGCGCTCGACCGGAGCGGCGCGTTGAACCTGTCGAGCCTCATCGGCACCGGGGCGGCGGCGCACGCCCGCACGGGGCCAGCGCGAGCCGTTGAAGCCGGGGTGGGTACCCCCGCATCCGCCCGGCCGCCGGCGGCGGCGCCCGGCTGGACGGTCGATTGGCCGCGGGTCACGGTCAGCGATGGACGCCTGTCCTTCGTGGATCGGCGCACCACCCCGGCGGCGACGTTCGTATTCGCGCCGCTGCGCTTGCAGATCGACGGCGCGAGCCTCGATCTGTCGCGGCCGATCCGCGTCGCGCTCGCGACCGGCGTCGCCGGCGGCGGCACCCTCGACGTGCGGGGTACGGTCGTGCCGGCGCCGCTCGCCGCGGCGCTCGACCTGCGGGCGACCCACCTCGACCTGAGTGAGCTGCAACCGTATGTCGCCGCGCATAGCGCGCTCACCGTCGAGCATGGGAGCCTCGGCGGGACGCTCCTGCTCGCGATGCCCCGGGGCGCCGCGTCGTTGCGTCTGCGCGGCGATCTGCGCATCGACGCTCTGCACACGATCGATGATGCGCTGCGCCAGGACCTGGTCGACTGGCAGCGGCTCGACGTCCGCGGCATGAGCTTTTCGCTGCATCCGGCGCGGCTCGCGATCGCGCGCATCGTCGCGGTGCGGCCTTACGCTCGCGTGATC
>JAKBCG010000065.1 GCA_021808035.1 Pseudomonadota bacterium | reverse complement strand
AGCCGGTCGTGCGCTTCGCGCTCGCGACCGGTTGCCGCGAAGGCGAGATCATGGGACTCGAATGGTCCCGGGTCGACCTCGAGCGGCGAGTGGCCTGGCTCGATCATGGCACGACCAAGTCAGGCGAGGGCCGCGGCATTCCGTTGAATGCCGATGCGATCGCCGCGCTCGGGATGGTGCACGGTCAGCACCCGCGCTGGTGCTTCACGTATTTTGGCAATCGGATCCGCAAGAGCTCCTCGGCCTGGGATACGGCGAAGCGGCGCGCGAAGATCGAGGACTTCCGCTTCCATGACCTGCGGCATACCTGGGCGAGCTGGCACGTGCAGAGCGGCACCTCGCTTCAGGAGCTGATGGAATTGGGCGGTTGGAAGTCCTACGAGATGGTGCTGCGCTATGCGCATCTTGCGCCGGAGAAATTGCTCTCCGTCGCGGAGCGCATCGAGCGGCACCGGGCACCGGTCGCGGTGGTCGAGGTGGCGCCGAGCGGCGAGAACGTAGAAAAAAAC
This sequence comes from Pseudomonadota bacterium, assembly GCA_021808035.1. GTDB lineage: Bacteria > Pseudomonadota > Gammaproteobacteria > Steroidobacterales > Steroidobacteraceae > Bog-1198. The sequence continues at coordinate 9,832 of JAKBCG010000065.1, read as the reverse complement.
GCTACGTTTTCGCTACGTTCGTTGCACTGAGCCGTTTGGACAGCGCTAAGCGATTGATTTTAGAGCGCGCCCGGACGGATTCGAACCGCCGACCACCTGGTTCGAAGCCAGGTGCTCTATCCAGCTGAGCTACGGGCGCATGGAAGGAGCGGGCATTCTGCCAGCCAAGCCTGCGCAGCCACAACACCGGCGGTAGCAGGCGCGCCGGATCCGCGAAACGCACCGGGCGTCCACCCCGGCTCATTAACCATCTGTATTACAAAGAATTATGGCGAACGAGCCAATATAATAGGCACCACTGTCGATAAAGCCGTAAGATTTGACGCTCTATGACTATAACTAGAGGACTCGCGATGAAGGCTTGGATTCCCATCTCTTTATCTCTGATGATCGGCTCGTTCGCATATGCGGGTACGACCTGCGTCTATCCGCACGCTCCCAGCGCGACGCCCGATGGCGCCACCGCGACCCTGGCGCAAATGATCGCGGCGAAGCACCAGTTCGATGCCTACAATACCGAGATGAACGAGTACTTGGACTGTTTGAAGCTCAAGAGCGACGCGCTCACGCCAAAGGATCCTTCGAAGCTGACGCCGGCGCAGAAGAAGAAGATCCTCGACGAACAGAGCATGTACGTCAAAATGAACAACAGCGCCGTCGACGAGCTGCAGGGCAACGTTGGGCGCTTCAATGATCAACTCAAGATTTACCTCGCGAAGCACCAGAAGCATTGATCCACGGGCGCGGCGGACGGCGTCCGCCGCGCTGTTCTAGCCATGTCGAACAATGGCTTGATCACCCCGAGGCTCGCCGCTGACGCAATCTCGTCGCGCATGCAATGCATGCCGATCGAATCCCTGCCGCTTACGCAGTGTGTCGGCGCCACCCTGCGCGAGAACGTGTACGCGGAGCGTGACCAACCCCCGTTCGACCGCGTAGCGATGGATGGCATCGCGGGCGACAGCACGGCCTGGCGTGAGGGCTTGCGTCGTTTGAAGCTGCAAGGTGTGCAAGCGGCGGGGTCGCCACGCACGACCCTCGTCGCGAGAGACCACGCGATCGAAGTCATGACCGGCGCGATCCTGCCGGCGGGATGCGACTGCGTCGTCCCCGTGGAGTTGATCGATGTCGCCGACGGCTTCGCGACGCTGAAGGACTCCGCGGTCATCAGTTCCTACAACAACGTACATCGACGCGGGAGCGACGGTCGTCAAGGCTCGCTGCTGCTCACGGCCGGCACTCGACTGCGGGCGCCGGAAGTCGCGGTCGTCGCATCGGCGGGAATGGCAAGGATCCGTGTCAGCAGCCAGCCCGCGCTCATCGTGATCTCAACCGGGGACGAACTGGTCGAACCCGGCGAGCCGATCGCGGATTTCCAGGTACGTCGATCGAATGCGTATGCGATCGTCGCGACGCTGCGACAACGGGGTTTCGCACGGGTCGGTGACGACCATATCCGCGATGATGAGTCGGCGCTGATGGAGCGTCTCTCGCTGCACCTGCGGACCCACGAGGTGCTGATCCTCAGCGGCGGCGTCTCCATGGGCCGGTTCGACCTGGTGCCGAGAATCCTGAAGCGACTCGGGGTTGAGGAGATCTTCCATCGGATCGCCCAGCGGCCGGGAATGCCGATGTGGTTCGGTCTCGGCCCGAATGGACAAGCGGTTTTCGGACTCCCGGGCAATCCGGTCTCGACACTGGTCTGTCTGATCCGGTACGTGGTGCCGGCGATCTCCGCCGCGATGGGTACGACGCCGGTCGCGCCCGAGCGCCTGCCAATCGGCGCACCCTTCACGGTAAATCCACCGTTGACCCATTTCCTGCCGGTCACCGTGGAACACGACGACTGGGGGCGGGCCTGGGCGCAGCCGCGGCCGACGAACGGCTCCGGCGATTTTTTGAGCCTCACCGGCAGCGACGGGTTCGTCGAACTGCCCCCCGGACCGAACACCTACCCGAAGGGCTTCGTCACCGGGCTCTACCGCTGGTAATCTGGTTAGCCATGGTGAACGAAGTCCACGTATTGCAGGGTCATCGCCAACCGGTCGACCGACTGGGCCGTTCGCTGCACGATCTGCGCATATCGGTGATGGATCGCTGCAACTTTCGGTGTCCCTACTGCATGCCTAAGGACGCGTTCCACGAGCATTACCGCTTCCTCCGGTCCCAGGAACGCCTGTCGTTCGACGAAATCGTGCGGTTGTCACGACTGTTCGCCAACCTCGGCGTCCGCAAGCTCCGGTTGACCGGTGGCGAACCGTTGTTGCGCGCGAATCTCGCCGACCTCGTCGGCGATCTGTCGACGGTGCCCGGGGTCGACGATATCGCGCTGACGACCAACGGTGTCCTGCTCGGTCAGCACGCGGTGGACCTGTTCGCGAACGGACTGAAGCGCGTGACCGTGAGCCTCGACACCTTGGACAAGGAAGTCTTTGCGCGGATGAGCGGCGGTTTCGCCGCGCTCGATCAAGTGCTGGAGGGCATCGAGGCCGCGATCGCGGTGGGACTCACGCCGGTGAAGATCAACGCGGTCGTCGAGCGCGGCGTGAACGATCATACCGTGTTCGACCTCGTCGAGCGGTTTCGCTGGCGGCCGGTCATCCTGCGTTTCGTCGAGTTCATGGACGTCGGCAATCGCAACGCCTGGCGTCCGGAGATGGTCGTGCCGTCCCGCGAGATCGTCGCGCGTGTGAATGCGCGCTGGCCGATCCGGCCGCTGACGGAGAATTATCGCGGCGAGGTCGCAAGACGCTGGGCCTTCGAGGACGGCGGCGGCGAGGTCGGCTTCATCTCCTCCGTGTCCCAGCCGTTTTGCGGCGCATGCAGCCGCGCTCGCCTCTCGTCGGAAGGGAAGTTCTATACTTGCCTCTTCGCGACCGAAGGCCTCGATCTTCGGACCCCGCTGCGGAGCGGCGCAGACGATGACGAGCTGTTGCGGCTGATCCGTGGTGTCTGGTCAGCACGCTCCGATCGATACAGCGAATTGCGCGAGCAATTGCGTCGCGACGATACGACGCATCGCAAGATCGAGATGTATTACATCGGCGGATGAGGCTAACGGCGATGACCGAACCGAAGTTCTCCCATGTCGACGAACACCAACGCCCGACCATGGTCGACGTGTCCGAAAAGCCGGTGACCCATCGGATCGCGGTGGCCGAGAGTCGCGTCGTGTTTCCGGCGGAAGTCGCCGACGCACTCCGAAGCAACGATCTAAGATCGGCCAAAGGGCCGGTGTTCGATACCGCGATCGTGGCCGGCGTGATGGGCGCGAAGCGCACGCACGAACTGATCCCGTTCTGCCATCCGTTGCGACTCGAGAGCTGCAAGGTCGCGATCGAGTTGATCGGCGACGTCGCGGTGATCCGGTGCACGGTCGCCGTGCACGACAGAACCGGCGTCGAGATGGAGGCCTTGGCCGGAGCGAGCATCGCCGCGCTCACCGTTTACGACATGTGCAAGGCGCTGTCGCGCGAAATCGTGATCGGCGAAACACGATTGCTCTCCAAGGAAGGCGGCAAGAGCAGCCACCGGATCGAACCCGCGTGACGGCCGCCGCGGCACCCTTGCGGGGTCTGGTGCTCGCCGGCGGCGCGAGCTCGCGCATGCAGCGCGACAAGGCGGCACTGGACTATGGCGGCAGGAGCCAGCTCGATCGCGTGGTCGCGCTCGCTCGGCGGCACGTCACCGGGGTCTTCGTGTCGGTGCGTGCCGATCAGGCCCAGGATCCGGTACGCGCGGGCCATTCATTGATCATCGATACCTTCACCGACGGTGGGCCGATCGCCGGAATTCGCTCGGCGTTTACGCGGGACCCCGCGGCGGCATGGCTCGTGCTCGCGTGCGATTTGCCGCTCCTGTCGGACGCCGCAATCGAGCACCTGATCCGGTCACGCGACCCCGCCGGTTTCGCGACCGCGTATCGCAGCACCTACGACGGCTTGCCCGAGCCCCTGTGCGCGATCTGGGAACCGCGATCGGCCGATGCGCTCGCCGAGTGGGTCGCACGGGGCCACAAATGCCCGCGCAAGTTCCTGGGCGCCCATCCGGTCACGCTTCTCGATCCGATCGACGCGCACGCTCTCGACAACGTGAACACGCCGGAGGAATATGCGCGTGCGCGCGCTGCGCTCGATCAGGGGACAACGCGCGAAGCGATGCGGATACAGATACGATATTACGCACTGATGCGCGAGCAGGCGGGACGGTCGGACGAGACCGTAGAGACCGAGGCGGGCACGCCGGCGGCGCTGTACCGCGAACTCGGCGCGCGCCACCCGTTCACCTTGACGCCCGAGCAACTGAAGGTTGCGGTGAACGGTGACTTCAGCGATTGGTCGCGGGCGCTGCGCCCGGACGACGTCGTCGTCTTCATTCCCCCGGTGGCGGGCGGATGACGCCGTTTCGTTTCTCCTCGACGCCGATCGACACCGAGACCGGGCGGCGTGCGCTGCTGGACGGTGCGGCCGGCGGCTACGTGAGCTTCGAGGGCTGGGTTCGCGATCATAACGAGGGTCTCGCAGTCCGTCGGCTGGAGTACGAAGCGTTCGTGGACCTCGCCGTCAAGGAAGGTGAGCGGATCGTTGCGGAAGCGATCGGCCGATTTGCATTGCGCGGCGCTCTCTGTGTGCACCGCATCGGCGATTTAGCGATCGGCGATCTCGCCGTCTGGGTCGGCGTGAGCGCGGTACATCGGGGCGAGGCCTTCGATGCGTGCCGGTACATCATCGACGAGGTCAAGCATCGTTTGCCGATCTGGAAGAAGGAACATTACGCGAACGGCGACTCGGGTTGGGTCAACTGCGAGCGCTGCGCGGCGGCTGCGCATCACGATCACGGCTCGCACACCCATGACTCGCATGCGCACGACTGACCGATGGAGCCGGATTATTCTCGTCAAATCGCGCTGAAGGACGTCGGGGCTGCGGGTCAGTCGCTGCTGGAGCGCAGCCGCGTGCTCGTCGTCGGCGCGGGCGGTCTCGGCAGCCCCGTGCTCCAATATCTGGCGGGCGCCGGCGTCGGCTCGCTCACCGTGATCGATCACGACACACTCGATCCGAGCAATCTTCATCGACAACCCCTGTATGCGCTCGAGGATTCGGGCCGCCCCAAAGCCGCACTTGCCGCCGCCGCGCTCGCGAAGATGAATCCACGGGTTCGCGTCGAGGTCCGCGCGGAGCGCTTCGACACCGCCAACGCCCTCGCCCTCGTCGCCGCCCACGATCTGGTCGTCGAGTGCAGCGACAACTTCCGGACGAAGTTTCTCGTGAACGACGCGGCCGTACTCGCCGCGCGGCCGGTCGTGTTTGCGAGCGTGTATCAGTACGAGGGACAACTGCAGGTGTACAAGCCCGACCGCGAGCACGCCTGCCTGCGCTGCCTCTGGCCGGACGCGACCGCCGACGGCGTGGTCGGGAATTGCGCGGAGGCGGGCGTGCTCGGCCCCGTGCCGGGCGCGCTCGGTGCGATGCAGGCCGTTCTCGCGCTCGAGACCCTGCTCGACATCGGCACGCCACTGCGCGGCGAAGTGCTGCTGGTCGATTTTCGCGATTTCTCGACGCTGAAGCTGCGCGCACCCCGGCATCACGCCTGCGATGCGCCGCGCTGCTGTCGCGTCCGTGCGATCGTTCCGGAGGGTCCCGACCTCGAGGTGACATTGGACTCGCTCGACGAGGCCGTCGCACGCGGCTGGACGATCGTCGACGTGCGTAACGCCGAGGAGTTCGTGGCTCGCCCCGCGGCCGGCCGACATTTCCCCGTCGCCGAGCTCCTAGCGGGCGAGGCACCCCTTGCCCGTGAAGTCGAGTACCTGCTGGTCTGCGCAACGGGTCAGCGCAGCCTCGCCGCCGCGCGGGCGCTACGGCGACGCGGCTACGCGGTACGTTCCCTGGCCGGCGGCCTGGGACGGGTCGATCGAGATCGCTGAATGCGCTTTCGCAGCAAGCTGCCTGACGTCGGCACGACCATCTTCACCGTAATGTCCCGCCGGGCGGCCGACGAGGGCGCACTGAACGTCGGACAAGGCTTTCCGGACTACCCGATCGATCCGCGGCTCGCCGGATTCGTGCAGCAGGCGATCGACGAGGGGCGCAATCAATACGCCCCGATGGAAGGGGTCGACGAGCTGCGCGAGGTCATCGCCGGCAAGTTGACCTTGAGCCACGGCATCTCGGTCGATCCGGAATCCGAGGTCACGGTGACCTGCGGCGCGACCGAGTCGATCTACGACGCGATTCAGGCGGCGATCGGCGCCGGCGACGAGGCGATCGTGTTCGACCCGGCCTATGATGCCTACGAGCCTGCGATCCGGCTCGCCGGCGGGCGCTGCGTACGGATCGCCTTGCGGCCGCCGCGCTTCGCCTACGACTGGTCGGAAGTCGAGCGGGCGCTCGATGACCGGACCCGTCTGCTGATCCTCAACAGCCCCCACAACCCGAGCTGCACGGCGATCGACCCCGCCGACCTCGACGCGCTCGCGGCCCTGATCCGCGATCGACCGATCACGGTGCTGTCCGACGAAGTCTACGAGCACGTGCTGTTCGATGGCCGCCGGCACGCCTCCGTGCTCGCCCACCCGGAGCTGCGCGAGCGCTCGTTCGCGGTGTTCTCCTTCGGCAAGACGCTGCATGCAACCGGCTGGCGGACCGGGTATTGCGTCGCGCCGCCCGACCTGACCCGCGAGCTGCGCAAGGTCCACCAGTTCAATGCGTTCAGCATCGCCGCGCCGCTCCAGCACGCGATCGCGCGCTACCTGCGCGCGCACCCGCAGTCGGTGCATGGTCTCGGCGCGTTCTTCGAAGCGAAGCGCGACTTGATGAGTGCGCGCCTGCAGGGGACGGGGTTCCGCGTGCTGCCCGCGGCCGGAACGTATTTCCAACTCGTCGACTACGGCGATCTCGGCCGCGAGAACGATCTCGTGTTTGCGGATCGGTTGATCCGCGAGGCGAAGATCGCGATGATCCCGCTATCGCCGTTCTACGCCGACCCACCCCCGATGACGCTGCTGCGCGTGTGCCTCGCCAAACGTGATGAGACGCTGGAGGCCGCCGCCGAGCGGATGCGTGCGTTCTCCGAGCGCGCCTAAAGGTCCGCTTCGACGGCGCGCCGCTGCGCGATCGACGGGAGGCCTTGACGTTGCCGGATCCTGGCCAGGTCCATCAGCATGCGTCCCGCCCAGCGGTAGACGTTGTTTTCCTTCACTGTACGCCGCATCAAGCGCATTCGGCCACGCCGTTCCTCGCGCCCCATGCGCAACGCCGCTTCGATCGCGTCGGCGGTCTCGGTGACGTCGAAGGGATTCACGAGCAACGCCTCAGGCAGCTCCCGCGACGCCCCGGCGAAGGTGCTGAGGATCAGCACGCCGTCCTCGTCATCCCGCGCAGCGACGAATTCTTTCGCGACCAGGTTCATGCCGTCGTGCAGGCTGTTGACGAGGCAGAAATCCGCGGCACGGTACAGCTCGAACACGCGCTGCGGCGGCTGGTGCTCGCCGATCAGCACGATCGGCTGCCACCCCCCTTCGGCGAATTTCGCGTTGATACGCTCGGCTTCGGCGATCGTTTGTGCCTGCAGCGCTTGGTAGGCGGGAAGCTGGCCTCGCGACGGTGCGGCGATCTGCAGGAGGCTGATCCGCCCGCGATGCCGGGGATTGCGGTCGAGTAGCACCTCGAGCGCGCGGAAGCGCTCGACGATGCCCTTCGTGAAGTCCCAGCGCTCGACCCCGAGTCCGAGGAACACGTTCGCCCCGACCCCATGGCGTTCGCGCACTACCGCACGACAGGTCGCGACGTCCGCCGTCGCATTCAGCCAGCGCGGCGGCCATTCGATCGAGATCGGGTACGGCGCGATCCGGCACACGTGGCCCTGGTGCGTGACGGTCATGTGCTCGCGATCGATCTGGCACTCCGCGTAGCGATCGATCGTGTCGAGGAAGTTCTGGCAATGGAATCGGGTGTGGAAGCCGAGAATATCCGCGCTCAGCATGTGCAGCAGGATCTCGCTCTTCCATGGGCAGACGCCGAACGTCTCCGCGTTCGGCCACGGGATGTGCCAGAACATCGCGATCGTCGCCTTGGGGATCTTCTTGCGCACGAGCCGCGGCAGCAGGGCGAAATGGAAGTCCTGGATCAACACCACGGGACTGTCGGTGGTCGCTTCCGCGGCGCAGGCGCCGGCGAACTTCTCATTGACCACCTGGTAAGCGCGCCAGTCGCTCGCACGGAACTCGGGACGCACGTAGGCAAGATGACAGAGCGGCCAGACACCTTCGTTCGCAAAGCCGTAGTAGTACCCCGCTTCCTCTTCGGCGGTGAGCCACACCCTCCGCAGCGTGTATTCCGGGTTCTCCGGCGGCGCCGGCACGTGGTCGTCCCGGTCGACCACGTCCCGATCCGCCGACCCGGAACCATGCGCGATCCACACGCCCGCGCAGGCGCGCACGACCGGTTCCAGCGCGGTGACCATGCCGCTCGCGGGCACCTGCACGATCGGCCGTCCGTCCGTGCCGCGATTGTGGATGTAGGGCTCGCGGTTCGAGACGATCAGCACCTGGGCCGAATCCAGTTGATTTTCGACCACCTGGCGCAACGCCCGCGGCGTCCAATTCTCCCGGAAGTCGATCTCCAGCCGCTGCTGCTGCTCGATCTCGGCGAGCACCTGGCGGACCTGGGACAGGATCGGGACGGACGAACGCGGCGACTCCGCGTCATCGAGGAAGCGGCGGCCGCGGATGTCCCTGATCAGCATGTTGACCCAGCGCCGCAGCTGAAGCCAGGCCGCGAGCACGACCAGCAGCGCGAGCAAGATCACCGTGATACCGACGAACACGACGATGAAGTCCCGAACGGTGCGCTGTCGGCGGTCGATGAAGGACAGATCATGGACGAGGAGGACTTCGTACGGCGGGTTCGCATGGGCGAACGCGAAACGCGAGATCTCCACGGAGCCTGACGGCAGGTGGACGACGCGTTCGGCCGGGACGTGAGGATTGACCGCCGACGCACAGGACACGGTGACCGGCGTGAGTTCGGTCTCGACGATCGGTCGACCGTCCGCGCCACAGACCGCTATTGCAAGGAGACGCTTGTCGTTGGTGATCTCGGACAGATACGCCCGCAGCTTCGGCCGGTCGCCGGACGCGATCAGCTGGGCGATCGGCTGCTGCATCGAGCTCATCACCAGCTGCGCCCGCATCTGCAGGTCCCCGCGAAACCAATCGCCGAGCAGCTTGTCAACGTAAGGGACGCCGAAGAAAGCGACCACGCACGACGCGAGCGCGATCGGCAGGACGATACGCAGCAGAATGGATCGTAGCATCGTGGCTCCTGATCGGGCGTTGCAGAGGGCAGCGGCTCGAAAATGCCGCGCGGAGCGACGGCGTCACGGATGCGGGTCGGGACGCACCCATCGATGATAATGCACAAGGAAATGTAATGCGCATAATAAATAATCCAGGCAGTTTCAGGCCCTGTTATGCGGGCCGCGGGTCCTGCGGTGTGGCGGGGTGCGCGCGGCGTGGCGCGACCGCGACGATTTTCCCGTTGGAATCGCGGTGACACTGCGCTATGTTTTTGGCATGAAGCTGAGCGCCCCACCGGCGCCGTCGACGGACTGGTGTCTGTTCCTGGACGTCGATGGCACGCTGATCGAGTTCTGCGATTCGCCTTCGCCCACCGATCGCGACGACGCCTTGAACGGCCTGCTCGACGGCGTGTGGCGCGCGCTCGACGGTCGACTCGCGCTGATCAGCGGGCGCACGATCGACAATCTGGATCGTTTGTTCGCGCCCCGGCGATTCGCGGCCGCGGGGCTGCACGGCCTCGAACGGCGCAAC
>JAKBCG010000064.1 GCA_021808035.1 Pseudomonadota bacterium | reverse complement strand
AGCGCTTCCCGCTCGACGGCGCGATCCTGTTCTCCGACATCCTGACGATCCCGCACGCGATGCGCCTCGGCCTGGAGTTCGAGGCCGGCGGGGGGCCGCGCTTCGCCCATCCCGTGCGCAGCGCCGCCGACATCGCAAAGCTCTTCGTTCCGGACCCGGCGAGCGATCTGAAGTACGTGGTCGACGCGGTCGCGCTGGTGCGCCGGGAATTGCGCGGCCGCGTCCCTCTGATCGGGTTCGCCGGATCGCCGTGGACCGTCGCGACCTACATGGTCGAAGGCGGCGGCAGCAAGGCCTTCGCGCGGATCAAGCGGATGATGTACGGTGCTCCCGGCGATCTGCACCGGCTGCTCGAGCTGCTCGCGCGGGCGACGATCGAGTATCTGAATGCCCAGATCGCGGCGGGTGCCCAGGCCGTGATGCTGTTCGACACCTGGGGCGGCGCGCTGACGCCGGCGCAGTACCGGGAGTTCTCCCTGCACTACATCGCGCAGGTCGTCGACGCTCTGACGCGCCGGGCGGACGGGCGCATCGTGCCGCGCATCGTGTTCACGAAGGGCGGGGGCGCCTGGCTCGATCGGATCGCGGCGACCGGCTGTGACGCGGCGGGCGTCGACTGGACGACGGGGCTCGCGGCCGCGCGCGCGGCGGTCGGGGACCGGATCGCGCTGCAGGGAAATCTCGACCCGGCGGCGTTGCTCGCGCCGCCGAAGGTGCTGCGGGCCGAGGCACTGCGCGTGCTCGCGGAATACGGTCCCGGACCCGGGCACGTGTTCAATCTCGGCCACGGCATCACCCCCGACGTCGATCCGGAGAACGTCGCGGTGCTCGTCGACACCGTGCGCAATTACCGTCCCGGATAGTGCGCGCGCCGCGGTTCGCGCCGCGCGGTCAGACCGGCTTGCTCAGCTCCTCGCGCAGCGCCCGCCGCAGGATCTTGCCGACGTTGGTCTTCGGCAGCTCGCTGCGGAAGTACAGGTGCTTCGGCACCTTGTAGCCGGTCAGGTTGTGGCGCAGGTGCGCGAGCAAGGCGTCGGCGTCGAGGTCCTGGTCCTTCTTCACGACGAACAGCGCGACCGCTTCGCCCGAGTTCTCGTCCGGCACGGCGACCGCCGCGGCTTCGAGCACGCCGGGGTACTCCGCTGCGACGCTCTCGACCTCGTTCGGATACACGTTGAAGCCGGACACGAGGATCATGTCCTTCTTGCGATCCTCGATGGTCACGAACCCCTCGGCGTCCATGCGGCCGACGTCGCCGGTGCGCAGCCAGTCGCCGTGGAACACCTTCGCGGTCTCGTCGGGCCGGTTCCAGTACCCGCTGGTGACCTGCGGACCGCGCACGCAGATCTCGCCGACCTCGCCGATGCCGAGTTCCCGGCCGTCGTCGTCGCGAATCGTGACCTCGGTCGACGGAATCGGCAGGCCGATCGACTGGTTGAAATCGAGCGCGATCGGATTGATGCAGGCCGCGGGCGAGGTCTCGGTGAGCCCCCAGGCCTGGGTGAGCACGCAGCCGGTCACTTCCTTCCAACGCTGGGCGACCACCGCCTGCACCGCCATCCCCCCGCCGAGGCTCACCTTGAGCGACCGGAAATCGAGGTCCGCGAATCCCGGCGTGTGCAGCAGCGCGTTGAACAGGGTGTTCACGCCGCTGATGAAGAAGAACCGGTGCTTGCGCAGTTCCGTCACGAAGCCGGGAAAGTCGCGCGGATTCGTGATCAGCACGTTGCATGCGCCGAGATGGGTGAACATCAGGCAGTTCGCGGTCAGCGCGAAGATGTGATACAGGGGCAACGCGGTGATCACGACCGGCCGCGACGGCGCATCCGGCCCGTGCAGCACCGGGGCCAACCATGCGCTCGCCTGCAGCAGGTTCGCGACCAGGTTGCGATGCGAGAGGATCGCGCCCTTGGCGACCCCGGTCGTGCCGCCGGTGTACTGCAGGAACGCCGTATCCGACCCGCGGATCGCGGGGCGCGCGAAGCCGAGACCACGGCCCGCCCGGAGCACCGCCTTGAAACGGAGCACTCCGGGAATCCGCCACGGCGGCACCTGTTTGCGAACCCGGCGCAGCACGAAGTTCACGATCGCGCCGCGCGGTGGCGCGAGCAGGTCGCCGATCGAAGTCACGATCACCTTCTCGATCGCGACCTTCGGCATTACCTCGGCGAGCACATGGGCGAAGTTCTCGACGATCACGATCGCCTTGGCGCCGGAGTCCTTCAGCTGGTGTTCGAGCTCGCGCGCGGTGTAGAGCGGATTGGTGTTCACGACGACCAGGCCGGCGCGCAGTGCGCCGTAGAGCGCGACCGGGTATTGCAGGACGTTCGGCATCATCAATGCGATTCGATCGCCAGGCGAGAGTCCCGAGCGGTTCTGCAGCCACGCCGCGAATGCCCGGGTGAGTGCGTCGAGGCGCGCGTAGGAGATCGTCGTGCCCATGTTGGTGAATGCAGGCCGGTCGCGATGGCACGCGCAGGCCTCCTCGAACGGCTCGACGAGCGACGCGTACCGGTCCGGATCGATGTCGGCGGGCACGCCGGCCGGATACCGTTTCAGCCAAATTCGGTCCATACCGGCGCGCTCCTCGTTATGATGTATCGCGTGTGGCGTGTATAGCACCGGTGCGCCGGAGCGGCAATTGGCCGGCGGCCCGCGTGCATGAGCTGCCGCGGAGCGGGCGGATGCCGATGCGAAGGAGCGGTCGATGAGGAAACTGCGGTGGACGTTCCTGGCCGCGTGCATGGCGATGTCGGGGTGCGTTCTCGGCTACGGCCGCTGTCTGTTGCTGTCGCCGATTCACACGACGCTCTCCGGCACGCTCGACTTCCACAGCTACCGGGTGGATGGCGCGATCGAGCGGGTCGCGGTGCTCACGACCGATCATTCCCAATACGTCTACGCACCCGCGGAGAGCGCGCAGTGCCGGATCGCGGAGCGGTTTCAGCTGGTCGGTTGGGGTGAGTACCCGCCGGACCTGCGGGACGGCACGCGGGTTCGCGTCGCGGGCTCGCTTGCGGTCGCCACCTCGCCCCACCAGCACACCCACTTCGTCCTGCAGGTGCGCTCGATCGACGTCGTGACGGCGCTTGGGAAACCCGCGCCGACCCATTAGAATCCGGCGCGGATCCATCACAATTTCCAGGGAGACGACCCGTGAAGAACAAGATCGGTTTGAGCCTGGCGGCGCTCGCGGCGTGTTTCGCGCTCGGTTTGCCGGCCCAGTCGGCGCTCGCGAAGACCCACATGGTTGCCTGCAAGGACGGCACCCATGCGAAGGCCGGCCGCGGCGCTTGCAGCGGACACGGCGGCGTCGCGACGACGGCATCGCACGCGAAAGCGAAGGTGAAGGCGAAGGAAAAGGCGAAAGCCCCGTCGAAGACGCTGAAGGAACGGCTGAAGGGCCACATGGCGGCCAAGCACGAAGCGGCGAAGAAGCCCGAGAAGGCCGGGGCCGCCAGCGCGACCGCCCGATGCAAGGACGGGACCTACTCGCACGCGAAGACCCACCGCGGGGCCTGCTCCGGTCATGGCGGGGTCGCCGAGTGGATGAAGCACTGAGATCGCTGCGGTCGGACCGGCGGCCACGCGCCGCCGGTCCTCCGACAATGGTCGGTCACTTGTGCAGCATCGGCTCGAGGGCCCGCCAGGCGTTCGCCAGCAAAGGCGCCTGGCCGCGCACGTTCGGGTGCAGCCCGTCCGCCTGCATCAATCCGGGCCGGGTTGCGATCCCTTGCAGGAAGAACGGTACGAACACCACCCGATCGGCCTTGGCGACGGTGACGAACGCTTGCTGGAACTGAGCGGTGTACTCGGGGCCGTAATTCGGCGGCATCCGCATTCCGAGCAGCAAGACCGACGCGCCTGCCCGTCGCGCGAGGCGCACCATCCGGTCGAGGTTCGCGCGCATCTGTCGCACCGGCAGCGCCCGCAGTCCGTCGTTCCCGCCGAGTTCGAGAATCAGGATCTGCGGTCGATGCAACGCGAGTGCGCGCGGCAGCCGGTCGAGGCCGCCCGCGGTGGTCTCGCCGCTGACGCTGGCATTGACGACGCGATATCCGTACCCTAAACGCCGGAGCTTCGCCTGCAGCAGCGCGACCCAGCCCTGGTCGACCGGGATGCCGTACCCCGCGCTGATGCTATCGCCGAACACGAGGATCGTGCGCGCGGGATGCGCCGAGGCCGAGGCGGCGAACAGCAGGCAGACGATCAACCAACGCTTCACGGATCACCTCCGATGCACCCTGGACCGAACGGCGCCCGCCTCGCGCTGGAGGCGAGCGGCCTGACGAAGACGGTCGACAGCCCCTCGGGGCCGCTGACGATTCTCGCCGATGTCGACCTGCGGGTGCGAGCGGGGGAGACCGTCGCGATCGTCGGTCCTTCGGGGGCCGGCAAGTCGACCTTGCTCGCGCTGCTCGCCGGTCTCGACACCCCGACCCGGGGGCGGGTTGCGATCGCGGGAACGGATCTCTCCAGCCTCGACGAGGACGGTCGCGCGGCGCTGCGCCGACGGCAGATCGGGTTCGTGTTCCAGTCGTTCCAGCTGCTCCCGTCGCTGACCGCGCTGGAGAACGTGATGTTGCCGCTCGAACTCGCCGGCGATCCGGACGCCCGCGCGATCGCGACGGCCGCGCTTACCGAGGTCGGATTGGGCGCGCGACTCGAGCACTATCCGCGCCAGCTGTCCGGCGGCGAGCAGCAACGCGTCGCGATCGCCCGTGCGTTCGTCACCCGCCCGCCGCTGTTGTTCGCCGACGAGCCCACCGGGAACCTGGATGGCGCAACCGGCCGGCGCATCGCGCAGCTGCTGTTCGAACGCAACCGCGCCGCCGGCAGCACGCTCGTGCTCGTCACCCACGATCGCGAGCTCGCCGCCCGCTGCGACCGGATCGTCGCGCTCGATGCCGGCCGAGTGGCCGGATGAAGCCGCTGCCGATGCTCCGCTTTGCGCTGCGCGGGCTGTGGCGCGAGCTGCGTTCCGGCGATGCGCTCGTGCTGTTCGGTGCGCTTGCGGTCGCGGTCGCCTCGATGACCGCGGTCGGCTTCTTCACCAGCCGGGTCTCGGCCGGGGTCGCCCGCGAGGCGACCGAAGTGCTCGCGGCGGACCTGCGCCTCGAAAGCGCGAACCCGATCCCGGCGGCCGAGCTCGCGCCGGCGCGCGACGACCGCCTGCGCCGCGCCGAAGAGATCTCGTTTCCGACCGCGCTGTTCCATGGCGATCGCAGCCAACTCGTCGCGGTCAACGCGGTCACGGCTGGCTATCCGTTGCGCGGCCATGTCCGGGTCGCGGGCGTGCCGTACGGGCCGGCGACCGCGATCGCGACGATACCGGGCCGCGGCAACGTCTGGCTCGACTCGCGTACCGCGACCGTGCTCGGCCTGCGGCCGGGTGCGAGCGTCCGGGTCGGCGCGATCCGCCTGCGTTTCACGCGGGTGCTCGCGTTCCGCCCCGACCAGAGTGTCGGCCTGGTGAGCCTCGCGCCGGCGCTGCTGATGAACGCCGCCGACCTGCCCGCGACGGGACTCGTCCAGCCGGGGAGCCGGGTCACTTATGCGGCCCTGTTCGCCGGTCCGCCGGCCGCGGTCGCCGCGTTTCGGGCCCATCTGCGGGCGCACCCGGACGCCGCGGTCCGGGTGCGCGAGGCCGCGGATGACAGCCGTGAGCTCGGCTCCGCGATCGATCGCGCCAGCCGCTTCTTGAACCTCGCGAGCCTGTCGGCGGTGCTGCTCGCGGCGGTCGGCGTCGCGATGAGCGCCCGCCGCTGGGCGAGCCGGCGCATCGACGGCGTCGCGTTGATGAAGTGCCTCGGCGCGACGCAACGTTTCGTGCTCGAGGTCGCGCTCACCGAACTCGCCGCCATCGGCGCGCTCGCATTGCTCGCCGGGACCGTGGCCGGAGCGATCGCCGAATCGGGGATCGCGTGGCTGCTGCGATCCTTGGTCGAACGCGACCTCCCCGCCGCGTCGGCGGGCCCCATCGCGATCGCGTTCGCGACCGAGCTCGCGATGCTCCTCGGCTTCGCGCTGCCGCCGCTGCTGCCGCTGCGGCGGACTGCGCCGCTGCGCGTGCTGCGCCGGGACGTCGCGCCGCCGCGGCTGCGCCACGGCGTCGCGCCCGGCCTCGCGCTCGCCGCGCTGTTCGCGATCCTCTGGCTGATGGTGCGCGACGCGGCCCTGGTCGTCGACCTCGCGGCCGGTATCGGCGTGGTCGGTGTCGTGCTCGGCGCCGCGGGCTTCGCGTTGGTGCGCCTGACCCGCCGGTTCCGCGGCGGTGTCGGCGTCGCCTGGCGCTATGGTCTCGCGAACGTCTCGAGACGCGGGACCGCGAGCGTGCTGCAGGTCGTCGCGTTCGGGCTCGGCTTGATGATCCTGCTGCTCCTCGCGGTGGTCCGCGGCGACCTGATGCGCGAGTGGCGCGCGAGCGTCGGCGCACGCGCGCCGAACGAGTTCCTGATCAACATCCGGCCGCAGGACGCGCCCGCGCTGCGCCGGGCGCTCGCGGCGCTCGGCGCGCCCGACGCGCCGATGGTTCCGGTGATCCGCGCACGGATCACCGCGATCGACGCCCGTCCGATCGCATCGCTGCGTTTTGCGAGCGCGCGTGGCCGTGCGTTCGCCACGCGCGAGCAGAACCTCACCTGGTCGGCCGATCCGATGCCGGACAACCGCGTGATCGCCGGGCGTTGGTGGGGGCCGGCCGATTACGGCAGGCACTGGGTGTCGATCTCGACCGAGTACCGCGATGCGCTGCACCTGCGACTCGGCGACTCGATCTCGTTCGACGTCGCCGGCGAGCCGCTGACCGTCCGCGTCGCGAGCATCCGCCGGGTGCGCTGGGACAGCTTCCGACCGAACTTCTTCCTGGTCTTCCCGCCGCGACTGCTCGACGGCGCGGCGGGCACCCTGATCACCAGCGTCTATCTCGGGCCGCGCGCGCGGCCGGGGCTGGCCGCGCTCGCGCGGCGGTTCCCGACCGTCACCGTGATCGACGTCGAGGCGATCCTCGCGCAGGTCCGTTCGATCATCGACCGGGCCTCGCTCGCGGTCCAGTACGTGTCCTTGTTCACGCTCGCCGCCGGCGTGGTCGTGCTGCTCGCCGCGGTGCAGGCGACCCGCGACGAACGCCGCCACGAGAGCGCGATCCTGCGGACCCTGGGAGCGAGCCGATTCACGGTGCTGAGCGGCGTCGCGGCGGAGTTCGCCGCGCTGGGTCTGCTGTCCGGGCTGCTCGGCGCCGCCGGCGCCGCCGCGACCGGATGGTGGGTCGCGCACCACCTGTTCGCGCTGCGCTACGCGCCGGACCCGAAGCTCTGGTGGATCGGCATCCTCGGTGGCACCGCGCTCGTCGGGGTGAGCGGCACGCTCGCCGCGCGGCGCGTCGTCGGCACGCCACCGGCGCAAAGCCTGCGCGCGGAGGCCTGAGCGGCCGCGCGGGCGGGCGTGACCGGCGTCACCGCACCGCGATCGCGAACCACCCGTCGGCGACCGGCCGGCCGAGCAGCGGCATCGCCTCGATGCGCACCGCGTACTCGCCGGGTTCGAGCGCCGACGCGTTGAACGCGATGCGCAGATCCCCATTGGAGTCCTTCGCGAGCCCGTCGAGATCGAGCGCACGTCCGGCCCCGTGCTTGTCGACGATCACCCGGAAGCGCTGGGCCCGCACGTAACCCATGCCGATGCGCAGGTCCACGAGACGTGCCGGCGAACGCGTGAGCGTGATGCGGGCGGCCTGCGCATCGGCGCTGTGGTCGGGCGCGACCGCAACGACCTGCTCCGAGGCCGCGGCGCGCATCGAACCGCGAGCGAGCTGCGCGCGGGCCTCGAGCAACTGATCGTGCAGCCACGCGCCGTGCGCGGTCGCGGTCCACAGACCCACGAGACTCGTGGCGGTGATCGCGCCGAGCGCGACCGACAGCCAGGGCGCGCGCCACCAGCGTGGTCGCGGCTCGGCGAGATCCGGCGCGCGGCCGGCGGCCTCCAGCAAGCGCAGCGCCGCCTGGGTGCGATCGGCCAGCCGCTGTTCGGCGAGGTACTCCGGATGCGCCGCACACCAGTGCTCGAACTCGCGGGTACCCTTGTAGGGCAGCGCGCCCTCGAGATAGCGGTCGAGCAGATGCTGTTGATCGACGAACGCGCGGTCCAGACGCGGTCCGTCGGGCGGGGGATTGGTTGCCGTCGGCTCGCTCATCGTCGAGGGCCTCCTCGGCCTGCTCAGTCGTGCTCTGCGATCGTCTGAGCGATCACCTTGCACAGTTCGTCGATCGCGGCCGCGCGCGTGGACGATCGGCGCCAGACCGCGCCGACCCGGCGGCTCGGCGCCGGCTTCTGAAACCGGCGGATCGTGAGGCCGCGCTGCGAGCCGACCGGCGAGTCCACCGCGAGCTCCGGCAGCAGGGTGACGCCGAGTCCCGCGATCACCATCTGCCGCAAGGTCTCGAGGCTCGTCGCGCGAAAGTCGTCGGCTTCCCGCGCGCCGACGCGGCTGCAGACCTCGAGCGCCTGATCGCGCAGGCAATGACCGTCCTCGAGCAGCAGCAAGGTCAGGCCGCGCAGATCCTGCGACCGGATCGTCGGCTGCGCCGCGAGCGGGTGGTTGCCCGGCAGCGCGACCGTGAACGCCTCTTCGTACAGCGGACGCGACTCGAGCCCGTCGGTCGGCGCGGGCAGCGCCAGGATCCCGAGGTCGATTTCCCCGTCGCGCAGCCGCTTCAGCAGCGGTTCGGTCTGGTACTCGTAGAGCATCAAGCCGAGCTCGGGGAGCGTCTTGCGGATCCGTCGCATCACCCGCGGCAACAGGTATGGGCCGATCGTCGGGATCAACGCGACCTTGATCTTGCCGGCGAGCGGATCGGCATGGTGGCGCGCGAGCGCGACGATCTCGTTGCTCTCGTCGAGGATGCGCCGGGCTCGCTCGACGATCCGCTGTCCGACCTCGGTGAGCTGCACCTGCTTCGGCCGGCGCTCGACCAGCTGGACGCCGAGGTAGTCCTCGAGCTTCTTCAGCTGCGCGGAGAGCGTCGGCTGGCTCACGAACGCCTTCTCGGCGGCCTTGCCGAAGTGACCGGTGTCGGCGAGCGCGACGAGGTATTTGAAGTCTTTGAGGTTCATGATCCGCGATCACCCGGCGGCGGCCCTGCCCCAGGCCGGCACCCCGTCGGGTCAATAGACGTCACAAATGTCGATCATAAAATCCATCGACTCGATAAATCAATCCAGGCCGTGCCCCGTCCGCAGGTAGAATCGCGCTGGGCCCGTCGGACGGGCCGCGGGACCCGCCGGTCTTCGAGGTGATACAGCGCACTCATGGTAAACACCCCCCAATCGACGCGGTTGTCCGCCGGCGTCGTCGTGGTCAGCCTGGTCGATCGCAGGCCGCGCTTCCTGTTGCTGCGCGCGTATCGTAACTGGGATTTCCCGAAGGGGATCGTCGAGCCCGGCGAGCAGGCGATCGACGCCGCGGTGCGGGAGGTGCGCGAGGAGACCGCGCTCGACGATCTCTCGTTCGACTGGGGACTCGTGTACCGCGAGACCGGCCCGTACCACAAGGGCAAGATCGCCCGCTATTACATCGCGCGCAGCAAGGAACGGTCGATCCGTCTGCCGGTCAATCCGGAACTCGGCCGGCCCGAGCATCAGGAGGCCGCCTGGGTCGACTACGACCGGGCGCTCACGATGGTCTCCTCCCGGATCCAGCCGGTCGTCCGCTGGGCCTATTCGGTGATCAACCACGGTCCACCGCCGACGCGCGGCGCCTGACGCGAGGCGCGGCGGGTCGCCCTCAAGCGAGGGTGTGGAATACCTTCTGGACGTCGTCGTCCTGTTCGAGCCGGTCGATCAGCTCGAGCACCTCGGCGGCCTGCGCCTCCGGCAATTCGACCGGTGTCGTGCAGATGTACTCGTGCTCGGCCGACAGCGGGGTGATCCCGCGCGCCTCGAGCGCTTCCTGCAGCTTCCCGAAATCGTTGAATGCGCAGCGGATCACGAGCTGCGGCTCGCCCTTCGCGCCGTTGCGCTCACCCATCTCCTCCAGGCCGTGATCGATCAGGTCGAGTTCGAGTTCCTCCGGATCCTTCACGGTCGCCGGGTCGAGCCGGAAGACCCCCATCTTCTTGAACTGGAACGCGACGCTGCCGCTGCTGCCGAGGTTGCCGGCATGTTTCGCGAACAGGTTACGCACGCTCGCGACGGTGCGGGTCGGGTTGTCGGTCGCGGTCTCGACCAGCAGCGCGATTCCGTGCGGCGCATAACCCTCGTAGAGGATCTCCTGGTAATTCGTCGCCTCCTTGCCCGAGGCGCGGCGGATCGCGGCGTCGGTCTTGTCCTTCGGCATGTTGACCACGCGCGCGTTCTGCAGCACCCGGCGCAGCGCCGGGTT
>JAKBCG010000063.1 GCA_021808035.1 Pseudomonadota bacterium | reverse complement strand
CCGCCGCCGCGGATCGAGTTTCGCGCGTGCGCATCGTGTCATCCCCCGTTCGTTGTTCGCCCGGCGTCTCGTGCCGGACGCTGATCGGGCCATGCTCCTACCCTGCGCAGCAGCTTGTCAACGTGGTTCGCGGCGGATGTTCGCTAATCGCACACGCGCGTTCGTCGCATGCGCGGCGAACGCCTCGAGATCATGGCTCGTCCTCGAAGCGCCCGAGGCAATCGCCGAGCGCGCGCCGCAGCGGATCGAGCGCCGGACCGAAATGCCTCCAGTAGCCGACCCCGGACGCATACAAGGGCTGCCGGACCTGCTCCGCGCTCGCGGTGCGCACCGCGCGCTTCGTTGCATGGAACGCGAGGCAGGCCGGCTCGAACTCCAGGCCGCAGTGCGCGAGCAGGCGGCGTATCTGCCGCTCCGGGTCCCGCACCAGGTGTTCGTACCGCAGCTGCAGGACTTTCCCCGGCAGCACCGCGTCCCAGTGATCCATCAGGCCGAGGTAACAACGGTAATAGCGACCGAGGTCCTCGAGGTCGTAACTGAACGACTGACCCTCGGCGAAGTGCTGCTTGAACGTGCTGAAGCACGCGTCCATCGGATGCCGGCGCACGTCGATGATCGTCGCTTGCGGCAGGATGCAATGAATGAGCCCGACGTGGCTGAAGTTGTTCGGCATCTTGTCGATGAACCGCGGCGCGCCGGACCGCAACGGGCGCGTCTCCTCGACGTAGCGGCGGCCCAGTTCCGCGAAGCGCCCGGCCGGCACCGCGCGCACGACCTCGGGGTACGCGTCGTGCGCCTCGTCCGAGTGGTCGAACTCGCGCACGATCGTCAACACGTTCGGCAGCTCGAAGGTCCCCTCGACCGCCGAATGGCTCGCGAGGATCTGCTCGACGAGCGTCGAGCCCGAGCGCGGCAGGCCGACGATGAAGATCGGCGCGGGATCCTCGAATCCCGCGCCGGCACGCCCGGCGAGGAACGCGGCGTCGAAGCACTCGCGCACCCGGCGCGTCTTGGCCTCGAACACCCGGATGTCGTACGCGATCGTCTTGCGCCGCCGGCGATTGCCGGACGCATAGTGTTCGAACGCGGTCGCGTACTCGCGCCGGTGTTCGAACGCGCGCCCGAGCGCGAAGCGCAGATGCGCCTGGTCGACGTCGTCGCCATCGTCCCGGAGCAAGGCCTGCATCGCCGCGATCTCGGCATCGCTGAACACGTAGGTCTTGAGGTCCGCGAGCGCCCAGTATACCTCGCCCATCGCCGGCGCCCGCGCGAGGCATTCCCGATACGCCGCCTCGCACGCCGGCCGGTTCCCCAAGGTCTTGTGCAGATGGCCGATCGACAGCCGCAGGCGCACCTCGCCGGGGTTCAGCCGCGCCGCCTCCTCGAACGCGGCGAGCGCCTCGGGCTGGCGCATCATCCGCGTGTACACGTTGCCGAGCTGCACCCAGTTCTTCGGGTTCTCCGGTTCGATCAGCAGCAGGCGCCGCAGCGAGCGCTCGGCATCGCTCAGGCGCCCGAGGTCGACGAGCGCCTGCGCCGTCCCGCGCATGACGAGGGGCAGGTGCGGCGATTGCTTCGTCGCGTGCTGCAGGAGTCGCAACGCATCGGCCGCGCGGCCCGCGGCGAGCGCGACCGCGGCCAGGCCGCAGACCGCGCCGACGTGGCCCGGGTCGCCCGCGAGGATCTCGCGAAAGATCCGCTCGGCGCGACGCCGATCCTCGGCCGCGAGCGCCGCACTAGCCTCGTCGATGCGCCGCGCCTGCGGATCGCACTGTCGCGCGCGTTCGTACGCGCCGCGCGCCTCCGGGTATCGCCCGAGGTCGACCCAGGTGTCGCCGTAGACGCGCCACGCCGCCTCGAATGCCGGTGCCGCCGCGAGCACCTGCCGCAATTCCCGCTGCGCGAGATCGCAGCGCCCCGCGACCCGATGGGCGCGCGCGAGATCGGTTCGCGCCGCCCAGAATCGCGGCGCGGCGGCGACGACCCGCTCGAGCGGATCGATCGCCTCGTTCGTCCGGTCTTGGTCGAGCAAGGCGGCGCCGAGGATCCACAGGCTCTGCAGGTCGTCGGGCGCCGTCGCCTGGATCGCGCGGGCCTCGGCCTCGGCGGTCCGAGCCTGGCCGAGGCGCAGTGCCGCGAGCGCCCGCATCCGCGCCTCCCGGATCCCGGCGGACGACGGCTCCTCGATGCGATCGCGGCCGGGCATCACCCGGTCATCCAGCCCACGCCGTCACTTCGAGCCAGGTGCTTTGGTACGTCGCCCCGTCCCCGAAGTCCGAATAGCGATCCGCGCACAGCAGGTTCACGGTGCCGAACACCGTCTCGTCGTCACCGCGTTGGCCCGGCACGAACGCGATGCCCGGCGGAACGTCGTCGCTCACCTGCAGCACCAGGCCGACGCTCGCGCGATCGTTCGCCGCGCGCACGCGCTGCCCGTCGCGCAGATCGCGCGCCCGCGCCTCCACCGGGTGCAGCACGCAGACCGGCGAACCCTCGCGCATGCGCAAGGACGCGACGCCGGCATACACGCTGTGCGGCTGGAAGAAGCCGGGTCCGGTGAGCAGTCGCAGCGGCCAGCGGCCCGCATCCCGCGTCTCCTCGAGGTCCGGATGCCAATCGGGCATCGGCGGCAATCCCTCGTCGGCGAGCGACTGCGAATAGAACTCCAGCTTGCCGGACGGCGTCCGGAACGACTGCTCGCCGACGGGCGCGATGCGGATCGGCCGGCCGGCGAGCACCGTGTCCGGGTCGAGCGCGCTTGCGCCCGGAACGCCGCGGAGCATCTCCCGCAGGATCTCGCGCTCGGTCAGGCGAAAGGCCGGATCCGTGAGCCCCATGCGCGCCGCGAGCGCTTGCGCGACCCAGAGATTCGAGCGCGCCCCGCCGGGCGCCGCCGCCGCACGCGCACCGTACTGGACGTAGTAGGAACCGTAGGACCGGTACAGGTCCTCGGTCTCGAGGTACAGCGCGGCCGGCAACACGAAGTCGGCATGGCGCGCGGTGATCGACAGAAACGGATCGTGGACCACCGTGAACAGGTCCTCGCGGCGGAGCGCCTCGCGCACCTTGCCGGCATCGGGGCAGGTCACCGCCGGGTTGTTCGCCGCGACGAACAACGCGCGGATCGGCGGATCCTCCAGCTCGAGCAGCGCGCGCCCGAGTTGGGAATGATTGATGCGGCGGGTATCGGCCGGACCGGAGGGCGCGTTCACGACGGCCGTGTCGAGATCGAGGAAGTTCCCGGTGAACAACAGCGCGCCGCCGCCCGGGCGCGCGTAGGCGCCGGTGACGCCCGGCAGCAGCGCGACCGCGCGCACCGCCTGACCGCCTTGCGCAAGGCGCGACATCCCGGTGCCGAGCCGGATGAACGGTGCGCGCGAGTTCCCGTAGAGCACCGCGAGACGCTCGACGTCCGCCGCCGCGAGACCGGTGATCGCCGCGACCCGGTCGGGCTCGAAGCGCGGCAGGACCTCGGCTTCCAGGCGCTCGAACCCGAGCGTCCGCTCGGCGAGGTAGCGCCGATCGCAGAGCCCGTCGCGAACGAGCACGTGCATCACGCCGAGCGCCAGCGCCGCATCGGTGCCGATCCGGATCGGCAGGTGCCAGTCGGCGAGCTTCGCGGTACGGCTGCGCCGCGGCTCGACGACGACGACCTGCAGCCCGCGCCGGCGCTCCGCGGCGATCTTCGCCCAGAAATGCACGTTGGTCGTGACCAGATCGCAGCCCCACGATACCAACAGGTCGGAATGCACGATCGACTCCGGGTCGGCGCCGCCGATCGGGCCGAGCGTCGCGTGCCACGCCGCCGCGGCGCAGCTGTCGCACACGGTTCCCGCCTCGAGGCGGCTCGCCCCGAGCGCATGGAACAGGCCGTTCACGAGGCCGCGGTTCATGATCCCGCCGTGCGCGCTGTACGCATAGCCGAGGAGCGCGAGCGGCCCCGACTCGTCGATGATCGCGCGCCACCGCGCCGCGATCGCATCGAGCGCCTCGTCCCAGCCGACCGGCGTGAACCGGGCGGCGCCCTTGGGCCCGATGCGTCGCAGCGGCGTGGTCAGCCGTTCCGGTGATAGGACGAGTTCGGTGTCGTGGTGGGTCTTGCCGCAGGCGAAACCGGCCGTGAACGGGTGATCCGGGTCACCGCGGACGCGCTGGATCCGACCCTCCTCGACGTCGACCCACAACGAGCATTGATCGGGGCAGTCATGTGCGCAAACGCTGCGGATCGTCGCCATCACCGGAGTCTACCCGCCAGCGGGAAGCACCGCCAAACGCACGCCGCCGAGCGTCGGCGGTGGCGGCGCCGACGCTCGGCGGTGGCGGCGCCGACGCAACCGCCTATCGACACCGCAAGCAAGATGTCCGATCATGCGCGCACTCGCCGGCCCGCGTGAACCGATCCCGCGATCGACGGGGTCACGAGAACCACACCCGAGGACGATGAGCGAACGATACTCCGCCCTGGCGCTCGCGCGGCACGCGTTGACCGGGGCACCCTGGCCGCGCGCCTGGCGCCGCGCCGATCCGCGACCGCATTACGACGTCGTGATCATCGGCGGCGGCGGGCACGGACTCGCGACCGCGTATTACCTCGCGAAGAATCATCGCGTGACCCGCGTCGCGGTGCTGGAGCGCGCGGTCATCGGCTCGGGCAACGTCGGCCGCAACACGACCCTCGTCCGCTCGAACTACCTGCTCGACGGCAACACGCAGTTCTTCGAGCATTCGCTGCGGCTATGGGAAGGGCTGTCGCACGAGCTGAACTTCAACGTGATGCTGTCGCAGCGCGGCCAGGTGGTGCTCGCGCACGGCCCCGCGCAGCTCGACGTCCTCGCCCGCAAGGGCAACGTGATGCGTTTGAACGGCATCGACGCCGAACTGCTCGATCGCGGCGAGGTCCAGCGGCTCCTGCCGTACCTCGATTTCTCCGCGCACAGCCGCTTCCCGATCCACGGCGGACTCCTGCAGCGGCGCGCGGGCACCGTGCGGCACGACGCGGTTGCGTGGGGCTACGCGCGCGCGGCCAGCGGGCTCGGCGTCGACATCGTCGAGAACTGCGAGGTCACCGGCTTCCTGCGGGACGGCGACCGGGTGATCGGTGTCGAGACGACCCGCGGACGGATCGGCGCCGACCGGACCGCGATCTCGGTCGCCGGCCACACTTCGCAGGTCGCGGCGCTCGCGGGGCTGCGCGTGCCGGTGGAAAGCCATCTGCTGCAGGCGTTCGTCACGGAACCGATCAAGCCGTTCGTCGACCACGTGATCTCATTCGGGGCCGAGCTCTTCTATATATCGCAGTCGGACAAAGGGGGCCTCGTGTTCGGCGGGCACATCGACGGCTTCAACAGCTACACCCAGCGCGGGCAGTTTCCGAAGGTGCAGACCGTCGCCGAATGCGCGGTCGCGCTGATCCCGTCGATTTCGCGATTGCGGCTGCTGCGCCACTGGGCCGGGATCCAGGACATGACGCCGGACGGAAGCCCCTTCATCGGCCGCACGCCGCTGCGGGACCTGTTCCTGAACGGCGGTTGGTGTTACCAGGGATTCAAGGCGACCCCGGCCGCCGGCTGGTGCTTCGCGCACACGCTCGCCCATGGCGAGGAGCACCCGCTGATCGAGCACCTCTCGCTCGAGCGCTTCCTCGCCGGCAACGGGCACGACGAATACGGCAACGGCCTGTGGACCTACCGGCAGTGAACCCATGCTGAGAATCCCCTGCCCGCATTGCGGCGAACGCGATTACACCGAATTCCGCTACGGCGGCGACGCGTCGAAGCCGCGGCCGGCGCACGACGAGCGGGACGTGCGCGCCTGGCACGACCACGTCTTCGTGTTTGCGAACCCCCGCGGACCGCACCGCGAATACTGGCAGCACGTGCAGGGTTGCCGGCAATGGCTGATCCTGGAGCGCGACACCGCGACCAACACGGTCGGTGCCGCGCGGCTCGCCCGGGACGGAGCCGGCGCTTGAGCCGCGGGCCGCAGCGCCTCGCCCACGGCGGCCGGATCGATCGTGACCGACCGATCCGCTGCGATTTCGAAGGCCGACCCCTCGAGGGGTTCGCCGGCGACACCCTCGCCTCCGCGATGCTCGCGAGCGGCATCGCGATCGTCGGCCGCAGCTTCAAGTACCACCGGCCGCGCGGATTGTTCGCCGCGGGCGTCGAGGAGCCGAACGCGCTGGTCACCGTCGGCGAAGGCGGACGGACCACGCCGAACCTGCCGGCGACCACGCTCGAGCTGCGCGCGGGGCTGCGCGCGCGCCGGCAGAACGGCTGGCCGAGCGTCACGATCGACCTGGGGGCGATGAACGGCTGGCTCGCGCCGCTGTTGTCGGCGGGCTTCTACTACAAGACCTTCATGGGACCCCGGCGTGGCTCGTGGATGACGTACGAACCGTTCATCCGGCGGGCGGCCGGGCTTGGCCGGGCGGTCCACGAGCGCGATCCGGACCGCTATCACGCGCGGCATGCGTTCACCGACGTGCTGGTGATCGGCGCCGGCCCCGCCGGGCTCGCGGCGGCGCTCGCCGCCGCCGCGGCCGGCGCCGAAGTCCTGCTGGTCGAACAGGATCCCGCGCTCGGCGGCGCGCTGCTCGCGGCCCCGGTGACGGGACCGCTCGAGCACTGGCGCGCGCAGCTCGAGGCGGCGGTGCGGGCGACGCCGACGATCGAGGTGCTCACCCGGACCACGGCGATCGGCGTGTACGACGGCCGGACCGTCGCCCTGCTCGAGCGGCACGATCACGCCGCGCCCGATCCCGAACGCGGTGCGGCGCGCGAGACCGTGGTCACGCTGCGGGCGCGCGCGATCGTGCACGCGACCGGCGCGTTCGAGCGGCCGCTCCTGTTCGCCGACAACGATCGGCCCGGCGTGATGCTCGCATCGGCGGCGCGCACGTATCTCAACCGCTACGCGGTCGCGCCGGGTCGCCGTGCGCTGGTCGCCACCTGCACCGACGCGGGCTGGCTGACCGCGCTCGACCTGGCCGCGGCGGGCACCGCGGTCACGATCGTCGAGCAGCGCGACGAGGTCGCGCCGCCGCTCGCCGACGCCGCCCGCGGCGCCGGCATCGAGATGCACACCGGCGCCACGGTCGCGCGCGCGCTCGGCGCGCGCGCGGTCGCCGGCGCGCTCGTCGAACCGCTGGCGGGCGGACGCGGTCGGCGTATCGACTGCGACCTGCTGTGCGTGTCCGGCGGATGGTCGCCGGCGCTGCATCTGACGAGCCACACCGGGCGCAAGCCCCGCTACCACCCCGAGCTCGACGCGTTTCTCCCCGGCGATTGGGCGGCGGGAGACTTCGGCGCGGGTGCGCTCGTCGGCGCCTATTCGCCACCGGCCGCCTACGCTTCGGGCCTCGCCGCGGGTCGCGCGGCGGCGGCGTTCTCGGGACACGCACGAGCCGGCCGGACGCCGCCCGCGCCGGCGGACGTCGACGAACCGACGACCTTCGCGACCGCGCTCGCGCCGCCGCGACACGGTCGCGGGCGCACGTTCGTCGATCTGCAGAACGACGTCACGCTCAAGGACGTCGCCCTCGCCCATGCGGAAGGCTACGGCGCGGTCGAGCACCTGAAGCGCTACACGACGCTCGGCATGGGCACGGACCAAGGCAAGACCAGCAACGTGAACGCGATCGCGATGCTCGCGTCGCTCGACAGGCGCGGGATCGGCGAGACCGGGACCACGACGTTCCGGCCGCCGTACACCCCGGTCTCGGTCGGCGCGCTCGCCGCGCGCAACCTCGGCCGGCACTTCCGGCCGATCCGCCGCTCGCCGCTCGAACGCTGGCACCTCGCGAACGGCGCGACGATGATCGAGGCGGGACCGTGGCTGCGGCCGTGGTTCTATGCCTGGGCGGGCGCCGACGTCGGCTCGGCCTACCTCGAAGAGATGCGTCTGGTGCGCGGCGGCGTCGGCATCTGCGACGTGTCCTCGCTCGGCAAGATCGACGTGCAGGGACCGGACGCGGCCGAGTTCCTGAACCGGGTCTACGTGAACGGCTTCGCGAAGCTCGCGGTCGGCAGGGCGCGCTACGGGGTGATGCTGAACGACGACGCGAGCGTGCTCGACGACGGCACGACCGCGCGCTTCAGCGAGCGGCGCTACTTCATGACGACGACGACCGCTCAAGCCGGCGAAGTGATGTCCTGGCTCGAGTTCCTGCTGCAGACCGCGTGGCCGGAGCTGCGGGTGCACGTCGTCTCCGTGACCGACGCCTGGGCCGGCATGTCGGTCGCCGGCCCGCGCGCCCGCGAGGCGCTCGAACGCGCGCTGCCGGGCGTCGACGTGTCGAACGAAGCCCTGCCGCACATGGGCGTTCGCGAAGTCGCGCTCGACGGGATCCCGCTGCGGGTGCTGCGCCTGAGCTTCTCCGGCGAGCTCGCCTATGAGCTGTACGTTCCCGCGAACCACGGGATCGCGCTGTGGGAACACCTGCTCGACCGGGGCGCACCGCTCGGCATCAAGCCGTACGGTCTCGAAGCGCTCGCATCGCTGCGGATCGAGAAAGGCCACGTCGCGGGGCTCGAGCTCGATCATCGCAACACGCTCGACGACCTCGGCCTCGGCAAGCTCGCGGCTCACGACAAGTCCTATGTCGGGCGCGCGCTGCGGGCCCGGCCCGCGTTGCAGGCCGAGGATCGCTGGAGCCTCGTCGGTCTCGAATGCCTCGACGCCGGAGCGCGGCTGCGCGGCGGTTCGATCCTGTTCGCAGCGGGCGACGCGATCGCCGGCCATGGCCGCGGCTACGTGACCTCGGTGACGTTCTCGACGGTGCTCGGCAGGACGATCGCGTTGGGTTTGTACCAAGGCGGACTGCGGCATCGGGGCGAGGAGATCGTCTGCGCGTTCCCGCTGAAGGACGAGACCGTGCGCGCACGCATCGTGTCGCCGGTGTTCGTGGACCCGGAAGGAACGCGACTGCATGTTTGAACGAACCACGTCGCTCGCGGGATGCCTGGACGCCGGCGGTCGCGACGGCGCCGAGGGCGGACGCCGGCTGCGGATCGGCGAGGTGCGCGGCACCTCGCTCGTGCAGGTCGGCACCTGGACCGAGGTCCACGCGGCGTGCGCGGCGGCGCTCGCGCGGGTCTGCGGTTGCGATCCGCCCGCCTCGCCGCGGGTCGCGACGGATCGGGACGCTCATCGGCTCTATCGGATCGCGCCCGACCAGTGGTGGATCGCGACCCACGACGAGGCTCTGCCGGCGACGCTCGAACGGGAGATCGGCGCGGCCGGCGGCGCCGTGACCGTGCTCAGCGACGCGCGCGTGCGCCTCGCGATCGACGGCGTCGCCGCGAAGGCGCTGCTGTCGCGTCTGGTCCCGCTCGATCTGCGCGACGCCGCGTTCCCGGTCGGCGCGTTCGCGCAGACCGGCGTCCATCATGCCCCGGCACTGCTCGACCGGATCGGCGCCGCGCGCTACGACCTGTACGTGCTCACGACCTACGCGGTGTCGACCTGGGAGTGGACGCTCGACCAGGCCTTGCCGTTCGGCTACGACGTGGTCGTCACCGCCGCCGCGGACCGGTCCCGTCCCATGAATTCAACCACGAGAGACTCACGATGAAATCCCATACCCGTGTCGCGGTGATCGGCGGCGGCGTCGTCGGCTGCAGCGTGCTCTACCACCTGACCAAGGCCGGCTGGCAGGACGTCGTGCTGATCGAGCGCGACCAGCTGACGGCGGGCTCCACCTGGCACGCCGCCGGCGGCTTCCACACCTTGAACGGCGACCCGAACGTCGCGAAGCTCCAGGGCTACACGATCGGCCTGTACGACGAGCTCGAGCGGATCTCGGGACAGTCCTGCGGCCTGCACCGGTCGGGCGGCCTGCTGCTCGCGGACACGCCGGAGCGCATGGAATGGCTCAAGATGGCGCACGCGCGCGCCCGTTATCTCGGTCTCGAGACCTCGCTCCTGACCCCGTCGGAGGCGAAGGCGCTGCTGCCGCTGATCGAGGAACGGTTCTTCGTCGGCGCGATGCTCGACGCCGCGGACGGCAATCTCGACCCGTACGGAACGACCCATGCGTACGCGAAGGCGGCGCGGATCGGCGGCGCGGAGGTCTATCAGCAGACCCGCGTCACCGATCTCGCGCGTCGCCCCGGCGGCGGCTGGGACGTGGTCACCACCCAGGGAACGATCGTCGCCGAGCACGTCGTGAACGCCGGCGGCCTGTGGGCCCGGGAGATCGGCCGCATGGTCGGTCTCGAGCTGCCGGTGCTCGCGATGGAGCACATGTATCTCGTGACCGACGAGATGCCCGAGGTCGTCGCGTTCAACCGCGAGCGCGGCCACGAGCTGCCGCACGCGATCGATTTCAAGGCCGAGATCTACATGCGCCAGGAGCGCAGCGGCATGGTGCTCGGCACCTACGAGAAGGCCTGCGTCCCGTGGCAGCCGCGGCAGACGCCGTGGGACTTCGGCGCGCAACTGCTGCCGCCCGATCTCGACCGGATCGCCCCGTCGCTAGAGCTCGGATTACAGCTT
>JAKBCG010000062.1 GCA_021808035.1 Pseudomonadota bacterium | reverse complement strand
GTGGCGTCACGGTCAGCAATGCAACCTTGCACAACATCGACGAGCTGCATCGCAAGGACGTCCGGGTCGGCGACACGGTCATCGTGCGGCGCGCCGGCGACGTGATTCCGGAGGTCGTCGGCGTGATCCCCGAGCGGCGACCACGGGGCACGCACCGGGTGGAGTTGCCGAAGGTCTGCCCCGTCTGCGGTTCGCCGGTCGAGCGCGTCGAGGGGCAGGCGATCGCGCGCTGCACCGGCGGGCGCCGGTGCCCCGCGCAGCTGCAGGAGGAGATCAAGCACTTCGCGTCGCGGCGCGCGCTCGACATCCAAGGTCTCGGGGACAAGCTCGTCGAGCAGCTCGTCGACGCCGGCCTGGTGAAGTCGCCGGCGGATCTGTTCGCGCTCGACGAGGCGCGGCTCGCGGCGCTCGACCGGATGGGCGAGAAGTCCGCGCGCAAGATCCTCGCGGCGATCGAGCACGCGAAGCGGACGACCCTGCCGCGGTTCCTGAACGCACTCGGCATCCGCGACGTCGGCGAGTCGACCGCGGCGGCGCTGGCGGCGCACTTCGGCAGCCTCGATGCGCTGCGAACGGCCGACGTCGCGCGGATCCAGGAGGTCCCGGACGTCGGCCCGGTCGTCGCGGCCAGCGTCGTCGCTTATTTCCGCGATCGCGAGAACGCGGCGATCCTCGACCGGCTGCTCGCGAGCGGAATCGGCTGGCCGGCGCATCCGGCCGTGGCGCGCGGGCCCCTCGCGGGCAAGGTGTTCGTGCTGACCGGCACGCTCGAACGCCACACCCGGGAGGACGCGACCGAACGGATCGTCGCGCGCGGTGGCAGGGTGTCCGGGAGCGTGTCGAAGAAGACCGATTACGTCGTGGTTGGCCGGGATCCGGGATCGAAGCTCGACCAGGCGCACGCGCTCGGCGTCACGATCCTCGATGAGGACGGATTCGAGCGGCTGCTGCGCGACTGAATCGGTCGCGAGACGCTCACCCCGGCCGCGATACGCTCACCTCGATGCGCGCGCTGCTGCGCGCGCGCCGGCGCGGCGGATCGCCGCGCCGGCGCATCGCATCGGGACGATCAGAGGCTCTTCTGGATCGTCGCGCCCTTCTGCAGCTGCTGGACGTAGGCCTGCAGCTTCTTCTGCAGCACGCGGTTCGCGACCTGTTGCTTGACTTCGTCGAACGGCGGCGGTGTGACCGGCCGGGTCGCGATCAACTGGATGATGTGCCAGCCGAACTGCGTCTGCACCGGTTGCGGGGTGATCTCACCGGGCTTCAGCGAGCGCAGGGCGTCGGCGAAGGGCTTGACCATCCTGGAGGCCTGGAACCAGCCGAGGTCCCCGCCGTTGGTCTTCGAGGCGTCGATCGAATTCTGGCGCGCGAGTTGTGCGAAGTTCGCGCCGGCCTTCAATCGCTTGATCAGCGCAACAGCGAGATCCTTGTTCGCGACGAGGATGTGGCGCGCGTGATACTCGACCTTGTCCATCTTGGCGATCGCGCTGTTGTACTCCGCCTGCAGTTCCTGGTCGGTCGGCTCCTTGTCCTTCAGGTAATGCTGCGACTCGGCGTCGGCGAGGATGTGCATTTTGTCGACCGCGATCGCGGCCGCGGTCTGCGGATCCTTCTGCAGACCGTCCTTGTCCGCCTGCTGCGCCATCAGCTCCATCCCGATCATCGCGTCGAGCAGTTGGCCGCGCTGGGCGGCGGTGAGCTGGGACGGCTCCTTGCCGCCGGTGACCGCCTTCGCGTAGAACTCGTACGCATCGCGCGAGATCGGGGTTCCGTTCACGGTCGCGACCGCGTTCGCGGCGGGCGCTGCCGCCGAGTTGGATGCCGGTTCCGGCTTCTTCGCGCAGGCGGCGAGCGAGGCGAGCGACAATACGAGCACGGCCGCGGCGCAGAGCCGGTTCCGTACCGTCGAAGGAATGTGCTGCATGGATTTCCTCAGGTGCAGTGTGATGGAGGCGAAAGGCGTCTCGAACGGCCGCGCGGGGACCCCGACCGGATCCGGTACCGACGCCGCGAGCCAGGAAGTGTAGCCTGTACGGCTCGATCGCGCCAAACCCAGTGGGTGCGAAGGCCCATGGTGGGGCGGCGCGATGACGCGCCGCTCAACCGGGCGGGCGCGCGTCGATGCTGAGGGCGTGCACTTCGCCCGACATCAGGTCGCCGAGCGCCTCGTAGACCCGACGATGCCGGGCCACCGGGGTGAGGCCGGCGAATGCGTCGGCGACGATGTGGATCCGGAAGTGACCGCCGTCGCCGGCCGCGCCGGCGTGCCCGACGTGCAGGTGGCTCTCGTCGACGATCGTGAGCTCGCGCGGCGCGAACGCGGCGGTGAGCCGTGCGCGCAGCCGCCGTTCCCGGTCCGTCCCGCTCATCCCGGCGAGCGGCCGTCGGGCTCGACCGCGCTCTTCACGCGAGAGGCGAGCCAGAAGACCTGCGGAAGCAGGAACAGGAAGGTCGCGATCGACAGGCCGAAGACCTTGAAATCGACCCAGACCGCGTCGGAGTAGTGCCCGGCCACGTAGAGGTTCGCGGCCGCGAGCAGGGCGAACCAGGCGGCCCAGAGTCCGTTGATCCGGCGCCAGAGGCGCGGTTCGACCGCGAGCTCCTCGGTGAAGGCGCTCTCCAGCAGGCGTCGGGCCAGCGGTTCGCGGGCGAAGCGCGCGCTGGCGAGGAACGCGATCGCCGCGATCCCGAGCAGCACGGTCGGCTTCCACTCGATGAACCGTTCGTCGTGGAACGCGAGGGTCGCGGTGCCGAGCACCAGCGCGGTCACGGCGGTGACTGCATGCATCGGCTTGACCTTGCCCGTGCGCCAACGGTGAGCGAACAGCAACGCGAAGCTCGCGATCATCAGCGCCGCGGTCGCCGGATAGATTCCGAAAACCTTGAACACCGCGAAAAATATCACGAGCGGGAGCCATTCGAGCAGTGCGTGCATCCGGCTATTATAGCGGCTTCGTCATGAGCGTTTACCTGCAACTGCACCCCGTCTCGCCGCAGCGCCGCTACATCCGGCAGGCCGTGGATTGCCTGCGCGGCGGCGGAGTGATCGCGTACCCGACGGATTCGTGCTATGCGCTCGGCTGCCACATCGGCGACAAGGGAGCGCTCGCCCGCATCGGCGCGATCCGCAACGTCGACCGCCACCATCATTTCACGCTCGTGTGCCGCGACCTCGCCGACGTCGGCCGGTATGCGCTGGTGGAGAACTGGCAATACCGGCTGCTGCGCGCGTACACGCCCGGTCCGTACACCTTCATCCTGCGCGCGTCGAAGGAGACGCCGCGGCGGCTCAAGCACGAACGGCGCGGGACGATCGGCCTGCGCGTGCCCGACCATCCCGTGACCGCGCTGCTGCTTGCCGAACTCGGCGAACCGATCATGAGTTCGACGTTGTGGTTGCCCGGGGAGGATGCGCCCCGCACCGATGCGGCGGAGATCCACCAGGTCCTCGGCAACCGCATCGACTTGGTGCTCGACGGCGGGCACTGCGGCCTGGTGCCGACGTCGGTGATCGACCTGTCGGCCGGGTACCCCGTGGTCGTGCGCAAGGGGCGGGGTGACGTGAGTCCATTTGTCGAGTCGCCGCCCGTATAATGCGCGCTCGATTCGCCGGCCATTATTTAATTATATTTCGCTAAAAAAGTCGTAAGTGTTTAATCTATCAGTATTTCTTACAAAAATTTCGGTCTGGGCGATTCCGGTGCTGTTCGCGATCACCCTGCACGAGGTCGCCCACGGCCTGGTCGCGCGCCACTTCGGTGACCATACCGCGGAGATGCTCGGGCGGCTCAGCTTGAATCCGTTGCGGCACATCGATCCGGTCGGCACGATCCTCGTTCCGGCGCTGTTGCTGATGCTCGGCGGGCCGTTGTTCGGATGGGCGAAGCCCGTGCCGATCTCCGTCCGGGCGCTGCGCAATCCGCGCCGGTCGATGATCTGGGTCGCGCTCGCCGGACCGGCGGCGAACCTCGCGATGGCTCTCGCCTGGTGCGCGGTGCTCGCCGGGGTCGCGCGTCTCGACGGGTCGCTCACCCTCGTCGGCTGGCTGGCGTTGATGGCGCAGGCGGGCATCGTGATCAACGTGGTGCTCGCGCTGTTCAATCTGTTCCCGATCCCGCCGCTCGACGGCGGTCGGGTGTTGGTCGGGATCCTGCCCCCGCGGGCATCGGCCGCCGTCGAGAAGCTCGAGCCGTTCGGCCTGCTGATCGTGCTCGCGCTGACCGCGGTCGGCGTGTTCGGCTGGGTCTTCGACCCGGCTTATCGATTGATCGGCCATCTGATCGGCGCGCTGATCGGGAGCGCGAGGTGAGCGTCGCGCCGCCGAACCGCCGGGTGCTGTCCGGGATGCGTCCGACGGGGCAGCTGCACCTCGGCAATTACCACGGTGCGCTCAAGAACTGGATCGACCTGCAGTACCAGTACGAATGTTACTTCTTCATCGCCGACTGGCATGCGCTCACCACCGGGTACGAGGACAATTCCCGTCTCGAGGAGCACGTGTGGACGATGGCGATCGATTGGCTCGCCGCGGGTCTCAACCCGGGCGTTGCGACGTTGTTCGTCCAGTCGAAGGTGCCCGAACATGCGGAACTCCACCTTCTGCTGTCGATGATCACGCCGCTCGGCTGGCTCGAGCGGGTGCCCTCGTACAAGGATCAGCAGGCACAACTGAAGGACCGCGACCTCGACACCTACGGATTCCTCGGCTATCCGCTGCTGCAGTCGGCCGACATCCTGCTGTACCGACCCGACTATGTGCCGGTCGGCGAAGACCAGGTCGCCCACGTGGAGATCACCCGCGAGATCGCGCGGCGGTTCAATCACCTCTACGGCCGCGAAGCGGAGTTCGAGGCGAAGGTCGACAAGGCGATCAAGGGTCTCGGTGCCCGCAACGCGACGCTGTACAGGACCCTGCGCAAGGAGTTTCAGGAGAAGGGCGACGCCGAGGCGCTCGGCAAGGCGCGGGCGATGGTCGAGGCGAATGCGCGGCTCACCGTCGCGGACCGCGACCGCTTGCTCGGCTACCTCGAGGGCGCGGGAATCGCGGTGCTGCCCGAGCCGGAAGTGCTGTTGACCTCGACGCCGAAGGTCCCCGGGCTCGACGGGCGCAAGATGTCGAAGTCCTACGGCAACACGATCGGCCTGCGGGAAGACAGTGATTCGGTGGTGCGCAAGCTGAAGACGATGCAGACGGACCCGGCGCGCGTGCGGCGGACCGATCCCGGTGATCCGCAGAAATGCCCCGTCTGGGATCTGCACCAGGTCTACTCGAGCGCCGAGACGCGCGATTGGGCGCAGGCCGGCTGCCGCTCGGCCGGGATCGGCTGTCTCGACTGCAAGAAACCCTTGATCGACAAGATCGTCGAGGAGACCTCGACGATCGCGAAGAGGGCCCGGGAGTTCGAGGAGAACCCCGACGTCGTCCGCGGGATCATCGCGCAGGGCTGCGACCGGGCGCGTGACGTCGCGCGCGACACCTTGGAAGTCGTGCGACACTCGATGTCGCTGGATTATCGATGAGCGGCGCGGACGAGCCCGGACCGACGGACCCGCAGACGCACGGCGCATCGCCCGCACAGGCCGAAATGCCGTTCGCGGTGGTCGACGGGCAGCCGATCACGGTGTTGCCCCGCGACCTGTACATCCCCCCGCAGGCGCTCGAGGTGTTCCTCGAGGCCTTCGAGGGGCCGCTCGACATGCTCTTGTACCTGATCCGCCGGCAGAACCTCGACATCCTCGACATCCCGATCGCCGAGATCACCCGCCAGTACATGCGTTACATCGAGCTGATGCAGGTGCTGCAGCTCGAACTCGCCGGCGAGTATCTGGTGATGGCGGCGACGCTCGCGGAGGTGAAGTCGCGGATGCTGCTGCCGCGCGTGCGCAGCGACGAGAGTCCGGACGAGGCCGATCCGCGCGCGGAGCTCGTGCGACGCCTGCAGGAGTACGAGCGGTTCAAGCGCGCGGCGGAAGGGCTCGACCGGATGCCTCGGCTGGAGCGGGACACCTGGGTCGCCGCGGCCGATCTCGCCGGGCGCAAGGTGACGCGGCTTCCGCCGCAGGTCACGCTGCCGGAGATGCTGCTCGCGTTCCAGGAGGTCCTCGCCCGCAGCGACATGTTCGCGCATCACCACGTGCAACGCGAGGCGCTGTCCGTGCGACAACGGATGACCGACGTCCTCGCGGCGCTCGAGACACGGGAGTTCGTGGATTTCGTGCGCCTGTTCCGCGCGGAGGAGGGCCGGCTCGGTGTCACGGTCACGTTCATCGCGCTGCTCGAGCTGTTGCGCGAGGGGCTGATCGAGATCCAGCAGAGCGAGCTCTACGGTCCGCTGCACGTGCGGCGCGGCGACGGGCGCTCGGCCGCACCGACCGGCGCGCAGGACGCCGCGAACGAAGACAACCTGAGAGCGCAGAATGAATGAAGAGTACGTGAAGTACGTCGTCGAGGCGGCGTTGCTCGCGGCGGGACGCCCGCTCGGCCTCGACGACCTGACCGGGGTGTTCGACGAACGGGACGGCGTCGACGCGGCGGCGGTGCGCGCGGCGATCGATGCGCTGCGCGCGGATTATGCGAACCGCGCCATACAGCTGATCGAGGTCGCGAGCGGCTTTCGCGTGCAGATCCGGCCGGCGTTCGCCGAGCCGGTCTCGAAGCTCTGGGTCGAGCGGCCGGCGAAGTATTCGCGCGCGCTGCTCGAGACGCTGGCGCTGGTCGCGTACCGTCAGCCGATCACCCGGGGCGAGATCGAGCAGATCCGCGGCGTCGCGGTCAACCCGCACATCGTGAAGACGCTGCTCGAACGCAACTGGATCCGCGTCGTCGGCCATCGCGACGTGCCGGGCAAGCCCGAGCTGCTCGGCACGACCCGGGAGTTCCTGGATTATTTCGGCTTGAAGAAGCTGGACGACCTGCCGACGCTCGCGCAGCTCCGGGAGCTCGAGGACCTGCGGGTGCAGTTGAGCCTGCCGGGAGCGGATGCGGCCGAGATCGCGGAGCCGGCCGGTGCGGAGGCGCCGGCCGCGCCGACAACGCCGACCGACGCGGCGGAGGCAGGCTGAGCGGATGCGACCCCGCGCACCTCGTCGCAAGGAGGCGCCGCCGGCCGGCCGGGTGCAGAAGGTGCTTGCGGCCGCCGGCGTGGGCTCGCGTCGCGAGATCGAGCGCTGGATCCGCGAGGGACGCCTCGAGATCAACGGGTCCGTGCCGTCGCTCGGCGCGGGGCTGTCTCCCGGCGACCGGGTCACGCTCGACGGGCGCCCGGTACGCTTTCCAACACATCCGCGGCGCACGGCGCGGGTGCTGCTCCTTCACCGGTCGCCCGGCGATCCGCTCGACCTGAAGGAGGCGGTATCGCGGACCTCCGATCGATTGCGCCTGCCCCGCACCGGCGGCCGGTGGCTCGCGATCCAGCCCTTGCCGCCGGTCGATGGGGGACTCGAGATCCTGACGGATGACGGCGCCTGGGCGAATCGGGTGTCCCGGGGCGCGCACCGGCTGGAGCAAGACTACCTCCTGCGCCTGCGCGGACCGCTCGACGACGGGCAGATCGCCGAGTTCCTCGCGGCGACCGATTGCGAGGGCGAACCGATGACCATTCTCGCGGCGACCGCGCAGTACGGCGAGGGTTCGAACCACTGGGTCACGGTGACCGCGCGCGCGACGCGCCCGGCGTCGGTGCGGCATTGGTGGGGCGCGCGCGGATTCGTCGTCAGCCGACTGATGCGGGTGCGCATCGGGCCGGTGCGTCTGGGGCGCGAACTGCCGCGCGGTCGATCGCGGTCGATCACCACCGCGGAGCGCGAGGCCCTGCTGGCGGCGATCGCCGGCGAGGCCGCCGTGGACGCGCCGGCCGCGCAGGCCGAGGAAGCCGCCGCGGCGCTCGCCGATCCGCCGCCGTCGCCGGGCTCGCAGCCCGCGCCCGGCGCGAGCCCGAAGACCGCTACTGGGCGTCGAAATAACGCGCGTTGACGTCGCGCCCGTCGGGCCCGAGCAGGTACAGGAACGCGCCGGTCACGCGCTCGGGATGCGGGAGGGTGTTTGGATTCTCGGCCGGATAGGCCGCGAAGCGCATCGGTGTGCGCATCGGGCCCGGGTTCACGCTGTTCACGCGGATGTTCGTGATTCCCGCGAGTTCCTCCGCGAACATCGCGCGGACCGTTTCCAGACCGCTCTTCGCGACCGCGTAAGCACCCCAGAACGGGCGGGGCTGCTTCACGACGCCGCTGCTCGCGAACACCACCGACGCGGCCTCCGAACGGCGCAGCGCGGGCAGCAGCACCTGGGTCAGGATGAACGGCGCCGTCAGGTTCACGTGCAGCACGCGGCACCAGGTCGGCACGTCGTACATCTCGAGCGGCGTGCGGTCGCCGAGGATCGCAGCCGCGTGCACGAGACCGTCGAGCCGCCCGTACTCGCGCTCGATCGTCGTCGCGAGCGCGTCGTAGGCGGACGCGGTCGCTGTTGCGAGGTCGAGCGGCGCCAGCGCCGGCGTCGGACCTCCGTCGGCCGCGATCCGGTCGTAGCACGCCTCGAGCTTGCGTTCGTTGCGGCCGCAGAGGATCACCTGCGCACCGGCGCGGGCACAAGCGACCGCGATCGCGCCGCCGAGCCCGCCGCTCGCGCCGGTGACCAGGATCACGCGGCCCGCCAGCAGGTCGGGCGGCGCGACATACGTTTTCGGGTCGAGAGTCGTCGTCATGGAATCTCCGTGGTTCGTGGATCCGCCCGCGCCGCGCGCCGGGCGGTGCGCCATGCGAGGCACAGGTCGGACAGCCGTGCCGGCATCGTGGCGTCGGATCGGCCGGTACTCAAATGATGCGCTTCGAGCACCGCGAGCACCAACAGGCCGCGGTACCGCGCCCGGGCGACCGTCGGTAGCGCGTCGACGGCCGCGACGTACTCCCGCCGAGCCGCGGCGCGCAATGCGTCGGCCTGATCCGGCGCGCCGGCGGCCGTCAGCGTGAGGAATTCCCCCGTCGCGATCGCGCGCGTGCAGGCTTCGAGCGCGCGCGCCGTGGGTTCGACGTCGCGTCGAACTGCTTTCTCTGCGAGCGTCGCCGCGACCCGCAGCGGCCCGCCGATCAGCGCGTCGGCATGCTCGATGCGGTCGGCGGCGGTGTCGAGCATCGCGCCGCCTGCCTGGCGCGCGGCGGCATCGATCGCCCGCACCAGGGGTTCCCAGTCGTCCGGCGTCGCGGTGACCGATGCCAGGAGGTACCGGCCGATCGGATGCACGGGACGGGCTTGCCGCAGTCGCTGGATCTCGTCCCGCCACCAGGCGAGCTTCGTCGCGGCGACTTCCGGCGCGACGTCGGCATGCAGCGTGGCGCGCCATTCGGCGAGCAGCGCGAAGACCCCGAGGAGCGGCGCGCGCGCGGCCGGCGCCGAGAACAACCACGCAAGATGGCGTGAGCTGCCGGGCGGTGCCGCGCGAGCTCGATACGGTTCGTCCAGGCTCGTCAACGCCGGCGGCCCCGCATCCGTGGTCCGGTGCGTGCGGCGAACGCGCTCGGCGCGACCGTCATCGGCGCCAGGCTGCGACCAGCCAGTCGACGATCTCGTCCGGCGAGTCGATCGCGCCGTCGGCGCCCCAGGCGTCGGGATCCTCGCCGGGTCCGAGATAACCATAGCGTGCGACCAGCGAGGGCATGCCGGCGGCGCGGGCCGCCTCGACGTCGCGGGCCGCGTCGCCGACGTAGACGCACTCCGCAGGCGCGGCGCCGGCGAGCTTCGCGGCGTGCAGCAGCGGCAGCGGGTGCGGTTTGCGCTCGGCGACCGTGTCGCCGCTGACCACACACGCGAAGCGCGACCGCAAGCCGAGCGAATCGATCAGCGGTTCGGCGAGCCACGCGGCCTTGTTCGTCACGATCCCCGCCGCCAGGCCGTGGGCGGCGAGCGCATCGAGTGCGCGGTCCATGCCCGGGAAGAGCCGGGTGTCGACGCAGAGTGCGTCGCGATACAGTTCGAGGAAGCGCTGTCGGAGCGCATCGAACTCGCTCTCGCCGACGTCGGCAAAGCCCGCGCGCAGCACCCCGGCGGCGCCATGGCTCACGCGCGGACGGACGAGTTCGTAGGCGACCGGTTCGCGGTGGCGCTCCCGAAGCAACGCGCTGAACGCGCGGTACATGTCCGGCGCCGTATCGAGCAGTGTTCCGTCGAGGTCGAACAGCAGCGCCCGCGGCGGCCGATCGCGCAGGCGCTCAGGAATCGGCACGGCGGAAGTGCGCGAGATAGTTCACGGCGGCGTGCCGCGACAGACCGAAGGAGCGCGTGAACGGATCGTAGCCGACGCCGGTGAGATCGCGAAGTGCGAGCCCGGCCTCGCGTCCCCAGCGGGCGAGTTCGGATGGACGGATGAATTTCAGGTAATCGTGGGTGCCGCGCGGCAACATGCGGGCGACGTACTCGGCCCCGACGATCGCGACCAGGAAGGACTGCCACGTCCGGTTCAACGTCGAGACGACGACGTCGCCGCCGGGCCGTACGAGCGCGGCCAGCGCGGCGAGCGCCCCCGCCGGATCCGGTACG
>JAKBCG010000061.1 GCA_021808035.1 Pseudomonadota bacterium | reverse complement strand
GGCGACGACCTCGATGCCGTCGTCGACCCGCCGGCTCGACAGGATCACCGCCTCGGGGCCCTGCTCCGCGCGCACCTGCGCCAGCGCTTGCCGCATGCTCGCGGCCAGGTAGCGTTTGATCTTCATCGGAACCTCACTCGATGCCTGCACAGATCAGCGGCCGACCGCGGCGATCACGCGGATCCGGCGGTTCTCGGGAATTTCGTTGTACGCGAGCACCGCGAGGTTCGGCGTCGCGTACCGCATCAATCGGGCGATCCACGGCCTGATCCGCGGCGCGACGAGCACGACCGCGGGTTCGCCCGCCACCTCCTGGCGGCGCGCGCTGTCCGCGAGCGACCGTTGCAGCCGGTCGGCGAGGCCCGGCTCGACGCTCGTGCCGGACTCGCCGGTGCCGCCGAGCGAATCCTGCAGGGACTGCTCGAGACCGGGATCGAGGGTGATCACGGGCAGTTCCTCGCGCAACCCGCCGACGCTCTGCACGATGCTGCGGCCGAGCGACACGCGGGCCGCCGCGACGAGGGCGGACGGATCCTGGCTCTTCGGCGCAACGTCCGCGAGCGCCTCGCAGATCGAACGGAGGTTGCGGATCGGAACCCGCTCCTGCAGGAGCTGCTGCAGCACCTTCACGAGTACGCTCATCGGCAGGAGCTTCGGCACGAGATCCTCGACGAGCTTCGGCGTGCTCTTCGCGAGCCGGTTGAGGAGTTGTTGGACCTCCTCGTGGCCCAGCAACTCGTGCGAATGGGTCTGCAGCAGGTGGCTCAAGTGGGTCGCGATCACGCTGCCGGCGTCGACGACCGTGAAGCCGAGCGCCTGGGCCTGTTCGCGGCGGGATTTCTCGATCCACACCGCCGGAAGCCCGAACGCGGGATCCTTGGTCGGCGTCCCTGCGATCGTCGCCGTAAGCTGCCCCGGGTTGATCGCGAGATCCCGGTCCGGGAACACCTCGGCCTCGCCGACCGGCGAGCCCTGGATCATGATCCGATAGGAATTCGGCGGCAGTTCCAGGTTGTCGCGCAGGTGCACCGGCTGCACCAGGAAGCCGAGATCCTCGGAGAGCTTCTTACGCACGCCCTTGATGCGGCTCATCAACTCGCCGCCCTGGTTGCGGTCGACGAGCGGGATCAGGCGATAGCCCACCTCGAGGCCGATCAGGTCGATCGGCTCGACGTCGTCCCAGGACAGCTCCCGCTGGTCCGCGGACGGTTTCGCCGCGCTCTGTGCGCCTGCCGGTGCGGCGAGCTCGGCCGTGCGTCGCTTCGACAGCCCGTAGGCCCCGGCCGCGCACGCGGCGGCCATCGACAGGAATACGAGGTTCGGCATGCCCGGGATCACCCCGAGCAAGGTGAGCACGCCGGCGGTGACCGCGAGCGCGCGCGGCTGGCCGAGCACCTGGGACATGATCTGCTGACCCATGTCGTGGGGTCGTGACACCCGCGTGACCAGGATCGCGACCGCGACCGACAGCAGGAGCGAGGGGATCTGCGCGACCAGACCGTCACCGATCGTCAGCAACGCATAGGTCTTGCCGGCCGCCGCGAGCGACATCCCGTGTTGGGTCGCGCCGATCAGCGTGCCGCCGAACAGATTGATGCAGACGATCAGGATTCCGGCGACCGCGTCGCCGCGGACGAACTTGCTCGCGCCATCCATCGCGCCGTAGAAATCCGCTTCTTCACGGATCTCCTGCCGCCGGATGACCGCTTCGGCCTGGGTGATGATGCCGGCGTTCATGTCGGCGTCGATCGCCATCTGCCGTCCGGGCATCGCGTCGAGGGTGAAGCGCGCGCTCACCTCGGAGATTCGGCCGGCGCCCTTGGTGATCACGACGAAGTTGATGATCACCAGCACGATGAACACCACTAGGCCCACCGCGTAGTCGCCGCCGACGACGAACTGTCCGAACGCGGCGATCACGTTGCCGGCGGCGTGCGTGCCGGTGTTGCCGCGCAGGAGCACGACCCGCGTCGAGGCGACGTTGAGCCCGAGCCGCAGCAGCGTCGCGCCGAGCAGCACCGTCGGAAACGCCGCGAATTCGAGCGCCCGGCGGACGTACATCACCGCGAGCAGGATAACGAGCGACAAGGTGATGTTGAACGTGAACAGGATGTCCAGCAGGAACGGCGGCAGCGGCAGGACCATCATCGCGAGCACGACCATCACCACGAGCGGCACGCCGAGGCCGCTGCGCAGGAATTCACCGAGCTTCTTGAGCGTGTCCTGCATGCTCAGGCGTCCGCGTACTCGTCGCCGACCGTCGGATCGGGGCGCTGCAGGCGCGCGGCGGCGGTCGGCGGTAGCGTCCGCAGCCGGAAGATGTACGAGAGCACCTGCGCGACCGCGACGTACAAGCCGGGCGGTATCTCCCGGTCGAGGTCGGTCGAGCGGTGCAGCGCGCGCGCGAGCTTCGGCGCCTCGAACACCGGCACCCGGTGCTCCTCGGCGATGCGCCGGATCGCGAGCGCGACGTGGTCCACGCCTTTCGCGACGACGCGGGGGGCGCGCATACGCTCGGGATCGTATTTCAGCGCGACCGAGAAGTGGGTCGGGTTCACGATCACCACGTCCGCGGTCGGCACCTTGTGCATCATCCGCCGGCGTGCGACCTGCTGCTGCATCTGTCGGATCCGCTGCCGCGTCTCCGGCCGTCCCTCGGTCTCCTTGGCCTCGTCACGCAGCTCCTGCCGGCTCATCCGCAGGTTTCGGCGGAACTGGAACAGCTGCAACGGCACGTCGACGATCGCGATCGGCGCGAGCGCCGCCGACAGCCACAGCAGCGCCCAGCCGAGCAGCCGCGCCGCCCGCGCGATCGCCGCGACCGCGGTCGATTCGCCGAGATGCATCACGTCGGTGAGCAGGTGCACGGCGACGCCGACGCAGACCGCGCCGACGACCACGCTCTTCAGCAGCGCCTTCGCGGCCTCGGTGAAGCCTTCCAGGCCGAACACCCGCCGCAGCCCCTCCCGTGG
The DNA here is from genome assembly GCA_021808035.1 of Pseudomonadota bacterium. Classification (GTDB taxonomy): domain Bacteria; phylum Pseudomonadota; class Gammaproteobacteria; order Steroidobacterales; family Steroidobacteraceae; genus Bog-1198. The sequence goes on along the minus strand of JAKBCG010000061.1, from coordinate 7,572 downwards.
ATTCATCCGCGCGAAGTCCGGAGCGAACGCCCGCGGGCTGAAATTCCATCCACCAAGCGCGACGCCGGCGAGCAATACCAGCACCATCAGCGCCGCGAACAGCGGCATCAGCGCGAGGATCGTCCGATGCGCCGCGGCGCCGAGCGCGGCCTGCATCGAGTCCGGATCGGCGAGCACCCGCGGGTCGATCGCGAGTCCGCGGCGCAGCTCGCCGGCGAGCCGGGTCGCGAGCGTGGTGCCACCGGCGACCAGCGCGGCCGCGCCGCCGAAGGTCGCGGCGAAGGTCGCGAGCTCGCGCGAGCGCGGGACCTGGCCCCGTTCGCGCGCCTCCTGCTGGCGTCGTTGCGAGGGTTCTTCGGTGCGTTGATCACGGTCGGTCTCGGCCATCACGGCACCCGCGGCACGGTCGCGGCGGTCATCTCGGCAATCGCGGCGATGGATTGGTGGAGCGTGCGGACGATCCCATAGCCCAGGCCGCCGACGCCGATCAGCAGCACGAGATAGCCCGCGACCATCGTGAGCGGAAAGCCGACCCCGAACAGGTTCATTTGCGGTGCGGCGCGGGTGAGGACGCCGAGCGCGAGGTTCACGATGATCAGCGCGACCACCGCGGGCAACGCGATCAGGATGCCGGACTGGAAGATCCGTCCACCCCAGACCGCGACCGCGAGCACGCCGCCGCGACCGAACGGATTCGCGCCGATCGGCAGCGTTCGGAAACTCTCGGCGAGTTCCGCGAACAGCACGAGGTGACCGTCGAGCGCGAGGTAGGTGAGGATCGCGAACACCATGAAGAGCTGGCCGAGCGCCGGCGAGTTCGCGCCGCGCTGCGGATCGATCAAGCTCGCGAAGCCGAGTCCCATCGTCGTTGCGATCGTCTGTCCCGCGAACGAGATCGCTTCGAACGCGATCTGCGCGACCGTGCCGATCGACAGGCCGATCACCAGGTCCTGGGCGGCGACGAGCACGCCGCGTGCCGAGAAGACCGACAAGGTCGCCGGGACCACGACCGCCGGCGCGAGGAGCAGCGCGAGCGCCAGGGTGAGCACGATCTTCACGCGCGGCGGCACCGTCACCGCGCTGACGAGCGGCGCCGACGCGACGAACCCGCCGATGCGCAGCGCCGGCCACCACAGCTGCGCGATCAGCATCGGGAGTCGGGTCGCGTCGATCGAGAGCGGCTGCATCGACCGCCCCTATCCGACCGCCGCGGGAATGCCGGCGTAGAGGCCGCGCGTGAACGCGATCAGGATCTTCAGCATCCACGGGCCGGCGACGAACAAGGTCTCGACCACGCACAGCAGCTTCGGAATGAAGCTCAAGGTGGCCTCGTGGATCTGCGTAGCCGCCTGCAGCATCCCGATCACCAGGCCGGCGACCAGCGAGACCAGCAGCAGCGGTGCCGCGATCAGCGCTGTCACGAACAGCGTCTGATGCGCGAGGTCCATCACCGTCCCCGGCGTCATCGATGGAAGCTCGCCGCGAGGGTGCCGAGCAGCAGCGTCCAGCCGTCGACCAGCACGAACAACATGATCTTGAACGGCAGCGAGACGAGCATCGGCGACAGCATCATCATGCCCATCGACATCAGCACGCTCGCGACGACGAGGTCGATCACCACGAACGGGATGTAGATCATGAAGCCGATCTGGAACGCGGTCTTCAGCTCGCTGGTCATGAACGTCGGGATCAGCACCGACAGCGGCACCGCATCCGGATTCGCGAAGCCCGGACTGCCCGACAGCCGCGTGAACAGCCGCAGATCGTCGGCGCGGGTCTGCGCGAGCATGAAACGCTTCAGCGGCGCGACCGAGCGGTCGACCGCGACCGCGCCGGCAATCTGGCCGGCGAGATACGGTTGCACGCCGTTGGTGTACGCCTGGTTCAAGGTCGAACTCATCACGAAGAAGGTGAGGAACAGCGCGAGGCTGGTGAGCACCTGGTTCGACGGTGTGGTGGTCATCCCGAGCGCCTGCCGCAGGATCGACAGCACGATGATGATCCGCGTGAACGCCGTCATCGCGAGCAGGATCGCCGGCAGCAGCGTCAGCACCGTCATCAGGATCAGGATCTGGATCGTCAGCGAGTACGTCTGCGCGCCGTTCTTCGCGGTCTTGATCGCGAGCGCGGGCAGCACGGCCTGGGCGTGGACCGCGTGCGGCAGCAGCGCGATGCCCGCGCCCGCGACCAGCGCGACGGCGACGGCGCGGCGCGCATTGCGCGATAGCGTCCTCGCGATGCTCATCCGGCGGACCCCGCGTTGCGGCCGAGGAATTCGCGCAGACGCTCGGCGAACGGCTGGGACGGCGCCGCCGCGGCATCCGCCATCAGCGGGGTCGCGAGCGGCACGAGACCCACGATCCCGCTTGGGCCGACGCCGAGCAGGAGCTGCGCCTCACCGACGCGCAACAGCATCACCCGCTCGCGCGGGCCGATCGCGAGCTGATCGATCACGCCGATCGCGCCGCGCCCGCCGCGCGGCGCGAGGCGGGCTCGCTTCAGCACCCACGCCACGCCAAGGATCGCCGCGAGGACCAACGCGAGACTGAAGGTGGCCTGCACCAGACTGCCGATCGACAGCGGCGACCCGGCACCGAGAGCGGTCGGGCTCATCCGGCGCGTTCCATCCGTTCGGCCGGACTGACGACCTCGGTGAGGCGCACGCCGAACTTGTCGTCGACCACGACGAGTTCACCGCGGGCCACCCTCACGCCATTGACCAGCAGGTCGAGCGGCTCGTTCGACTGCCGGCTCAACTCGACGATCGACCCCGGCGTGAGGCGCAGCAGCTCGCGCACCGGCATCCGCACGCGACCGACTTCGAGCGCGAGCGTGACCATGACCTCGAGGATGAGGTCGAGGTTCACCTCCTGGGGGGGCGCGCTCGGCGTGCTCGGTCCGAGTTCGCCGATCGGCGCGCGGGCGGCCGGGCCACGCGGGGTGTCGTTCTCGTTCATACCGGCTCCCGCGACAGGATTTTGACCGCGTTGCGGCCGTTGGAGGATCCGAACCGGCCGCGATACAGCGCAATATCGCCGGCGAGCAGCACGACGTGCTGCGGCGGCTCGATCGGTATCACGTCCCCGGGAGCGAGGCGCACGAGCGCGCCGATGCTGATGTGCGCCTCGCTGAGCACGGCCCGCGCTTCGACCTCGGCGGCCTGCAGCGCGGCACCGAGGAGCGGCGCCCAGGCGGCCTGCGGCCGCGGGACGGGCTTGCCGCCTTCGGACGCGAGTGCTTCGCGGATCGGGGCGAACAGCGCTTCGGGCAGCAGCCAGCGGATCTCACCCGAGGCCGTGCCGATCTCGACGCCGAAGCGTGCGACCAATACCGTGTCCTGCGCGTCGCCGCCGCGCCGCGCCCGGGGGTTCGTCTCGAGCCGCACCGTTTCGACCTCCAGCGGCGCCGCTTGGGCGAACGCGGTCGCGAAGCCGGTGCCGAGCGCGCCCATCGCGAGCGCGAGAAACCGCTGCGCGGCGGGTCCGACCGCCGCCTGGGGATCCGCGCTCGGTCGGCCGCTGCCGCCGAAGAACGCATCGACCATCGCGAGCAACAGCGGCGGATCGATCACGACCCGGGCTTCACCGGTGAGCGGCTTGAGCCGGATCACCGCGATGCTCGCGGGCGCCGGCAGTTCGGCGAACGCGTCGGCCGTCGATTGCCGGGCGAGACCCGTGAAGCTCGTCTCCAGGGGGCGGTTCAGCAACGCCGTGAGCGCGGTCCGGGTCGGCTCGACGCACTCCCGGCAGATGGTCTCGAGCACCGGCAGGGACGTCCGGCTGATCCGGTGGGCCGCGAAGTCGAACGGACGCGCGATGCCCGCCGCCGCAGGACCGGACGGCGTGTTCTCGAGGAGCGCGGAAACCTCCTCCTCCGAGATCGCCGACCGCTCGCGCGCGCCGCCCGACGCGGCGGTTGCGACGCCTTGATCGCTGCTGGCCGCCATCACTGCACCACGAAGCTGGTGAACAGCACGTCGTCGATCAGCGGTCCGCCGTCGGTGCGCTGCACCGCTTGGATCGCCGCGAGCGCCTGCTTGCGCAGGTCTTCCTTGCCTTGCAAAGTCATCAGCGTCTTGAAGTCGCGATTGCTCATCAACATCAGCAGGTTGTTGCGGATCAGCGGCTCGTTGCGCTTGACGCTGTCGATGGCTTTCTGATCGCGCGCCATCACCTCGATGCTGACCTGCAGGAAGCGGACCGCATCCCCGTCCTGGAAATTGACCACCAGCGGCGGATCGAGCGCGTAATAGATCGCGGGCTTGCCGGCATCCGCGGCACGGCCGGCGACGACAGGGGGCACGTAGGGCGTGATCTTGCCGTCGGGGCCGAGTTTGAAATCCGGTGGCGGATGCAGAAGCGCGTTCAGATAGCCGCCGACGACGACCGCCGCGAGCGTCAGCACGAAGATCCCGATGGCGTTGACGATCCGCCCCCCGAGACCCCCGGATCGCTTCGCGGGCTCCGCCGGACTGCTCTCGTCCCCTTCGGCCATGGATGTCGATCCTCGAGTGCGGCGAATGACCGCTGTCGGCGGATCAAGCAATTTTCATGCCAATCAATCGCGCAGTGAAACTCCGGGGTTTTTGCGCCGATTGCGGCGCCGGCGCCGGCCCGCGGCTTAGGCCGCGGGCCGGACCGTCGAATTATTGACGCCCTGCCCCCGTCACCAGATCGACACGCGCTGGTTTGGCGGCAGGTACATCTTGTCGCCGGGCTTGACGTCGAACGCCCGGTAGAACCCAGCCTGGTTGCGCAACGGCGCCGTGCCGCGCACGTACGGCGGCGAATGCGGATCGGTCTTCAGCCACAGGATCTGCTGCGCGCGGCGCACCTTGCCGCGCCACATCTGCACGAAGCCGTAATAGAAGCGCTGATCACCGGTCATCCCGTCGATCACCGGCGCCGGCCGGCCATGCAGCGCGAGATGGTAGGCCTGGTACGCAATCGCCAGGCCGGAATTGTCCGCGATGTTCTCCCCGAGCGTGAGCTTGCCGTTCACGTGGAACCCCGGCACGGGCTCGTAGCGGGAATACTGGGCGATCAGCGCCCGCGTCTTCGCGGCGAACTTCGCATGGTCCGCCGGCGTCATCCAGTCGTGCAGATTGCCGTTCGCGTCGAACTGACTGCCTTCGTCGTCGAAGCCGTGGCTGATCTCGTGACCGATCACCGCGCCGATCGCCCCGTAGTTGGCGGCTTCGTCGGCGTTCACGTCGAAGAACGGCGGTTGCAGGATCGCTGCCGGAAACACGATCTCGTTCATCGTCGGATCATAGTACGCGTTGACGTTCTGCGGGCTCATACCCCATTCCGTCCGGTCGATCGGCTTGCCGAGCTTCGCGCGCTCGCGCCGGTACTCGAACTCGGTCGCGCGGACGACGTTGCCGTACAGGTCATCGCGTCGGATCGAGAGCGCGCCGTAGTCGCGCCATTTGTCCGGATAGCCGATCTTGATCGCGAGCTTGTCGAGTTTCGCGAGCGCGCCGACGCGCGACGGCGGGCTCATCCAGTCGAGCTTGGCGATGTCCGCCCGATAGGCGTCGATCAGGTGATGAACCAGCGCCAGCATCTGCGCCTTGTTGCGCGGCGGGAAATAGCGGGCGACGTAGAGCTTCCCGAGCGCTTCGCCCATCGCGACGTCGACGAGCGAGAGGCCGCGCTGCCAGCGGGGCCGGTTCACCTGCGTGCCCTTCAGCACCGTGCCTTCGAACGCGAACCGCCGCCGGACGAAGTTCTGCGAGAGGTAGGGTGCGGCCGCCGACAGCACCCGCCACCGGAAGTACGCCTTCCACACCGGCAGCGGCGTGGTGTCGATCAGCCGGCCGAGCCCGGTGAAGTAGCTCGGCTGGCTCACGATCACGTAGTCCACCTTGCCGGCGAGACCGGTGTCCCGGAGGTATTCGGACCAGTCGTAACCGCGCATCAGGCGCGGCAGCTCGGCCAGGGTCGTCTTGTTGTAAGTCTTCACCGGGTCCCGGTTCGCGACCGGCGACCACTGGAGCTTCGCGAGCGCCGTTTCCACCTGCATGATCTCGGCGGCGCTGCGTGCCGGGTGGGCGAAGCCCGCGAGGCGGAACATCGCCCGCACATAATCGAGGTAGGCGGCGCGCGTCGCGACCAGCTTCGGCGCCTGGCTGAGGTAGTAGTCGCGGTTCGGCAGGCCGAGACCGCCCTGGGCGAGGTACACCGCGTAGCGGGTGGAATCGCGCGAATCCTGCGCGATCCCGACGTCGAAGGGCGCGTCCGCGATCGATTCGTTGTCATGCGCGATCAACGCGGCGATCCCGCGCTTGTCGGTGATCGCGTCGATCCGCCGCAGCTCGCCCGCGATCGGCGACGCCCCGAGCGCGTCGATCCGCGCGACGTCCATGTAGCTTGCGTAGAGGTCGGCGATCTTGCGCGCCTCGGGATCCCGGGCGCCGCCCTTCTGCAATCCGTCGACGATCGTCTTCAACTGCCGCTCGGTCTCGTCGTTCACCCGCGTGAACATCGAGTACGAGGACTTGTCGGCCGGGATCCGGAAGTCCTCGAGCCACTTGCCGTTCAGGTGCCGGTAGATGTCGTCCTGGGGCCGCACGGTCGGCAGCACCCAGCGCAGGTCGATGCCGGATGACGGCGCCGGCGCCGCCGGCGCACCGGGGGACGAGAGCAGACACGCGGCGCTCGCGGCCAGGATCGTTCTTCTCAGCATCGCACCCTCCTTGATCAAGCGGCGAATTTCAACGATACCCGCAGTCCGGGATCGGCGTCCGCAAGCACGAGCCCCGCTCCGTGCAGCTTCGTGACCGCCGCGACCAACGACAGCCCCAGTCCCGACCCCGGCACCTTGCGCGCCTCATCGAGCCGTACGCGCCGCCCCAGCACGAGTTCGCGCTTGTCGGCCGGAATCCCGGGCCCGTCGTCCTCGACCGTGACCTCGGGTCCAGGCGGATCGTTGCGCAGGAACACGCTCACGTGTCCGCCGGCCGGCGTGAATTTGATCGCGTTGTCCAGCAGGTTCGCAAGCGCCTGCGCGAGCAGCTGCCGGCTGCCCTGGATGTGCGCCCCGGCGGCCACCTCGCTGCGCAACTCGATGCCGCGCTCTTCGGTGACCGGCGCGTACAACTCGACGATGCTCGCGACCAGCGCCGACAGGTCGACCGCCTCGCGCGCGACGGTGCCGGTCTCCGCGAGCGCGATCCGCAGCAGCGCATCCAGGGTGCTGCGCATCCGGTCGACCTCGGCGGTGACCCGTTCGAGCACGCGCCGTTCAGGGGCCTCCTTGCCGAGGCCCGCGAGCGCCGCCTCCGCGGTCGACTGCAGCCGGTTCAAGGGCGTGCGCAGGTCGTGCGCGGCGCTGTCGAGGACCGTGCGCATGCCGAGGGTGAGCTGCTCGATCTTGTCGAGCATGCCGTTGATCTCCCGCGCCAGCGTGTTCAACTCGTCCTCGGCGTCGCGGACCGGCAGGCGGCGCGACAGGTCGCCGCGCATGATCTGGGTCGCGACCGCGGAGATCGCCCCGGCGTGCGCGAGGATCCGTCGCCCCATCCAGATGCCGCCGCCGATGCCGATCAGCATCGTCGAGACGACCGCG
>JAKBCG010000060.1 GCA_021808035.1 Pseudomonadota bacterium | reverse complement strand
CGATCGGATCCGCGGTCGGACCGCACCCGTATCCGTATCTCGTGCGTGAACTGCAGGCCGTGATCGGGCGCGAAGCGCGCGCCCAGATGCTCGAACGGACCGGCGCGCTGCCGGACGCCGCCTTCGCGTGCGTCGGCGGCGGCTCGAACGCGATCGGCCTGTTCCACCCGTTCCTCGCGGATGCGAGCGTGCGGCTGGTCGGCGTCGAGGCCGGCGGCCGCGGTGAGGGGCTCGGCGACAACGCCGCGTCGCTGACCTACGGGACCCCAGGCGTCCTGCAGGGCAGCTACACGCTGATCCTGCAGGACGAGCACGGCCAGGTGCGCGAGACCCATTCGGTCTCCGCCGGGCTCGATTATTCGGGGGTCGGCCCGGAACACGCGTACCTGCTGCGGACGGGGCGGGTTGCGTACGAGGCGGCGAGCGACGCCGAGGCGCTCGACGCGCTGGTCGAATGCGCGCGCCACGAAGGCATCCTGCCGGCGATCGAGACCGCGCACGCATTCGCCGGCGCGCGACGCTACGCGGCGACGCATCCCGGCGCACGGATCCTGATCGGTTGCTCGGGGCGCGGCGACAAGGACATGCCGATCCTGCAGCGGACCGTGCTCGAGGGTCTCGCATGAGCATCGCGCCGCACGAGGCGATCGGCGCCGCGATCGCGGCCGCGCGTCGCAGCGGTCGGACCGCGTTGGTCGGGTTCCTGACGGCCGGTTTTCCGAGCCGGGACCGGTTCCGCGACGACCTCGCCGCGGTCGCCGCGGCCGCCGACGTCGTCGAGGTCGGGGTGCCGTTCAGCGACCCGATGGCCGATGGCACGACGATCCAGCGGGCGAGCTTCGCCGCGCTCGCGAACGGCGTGACCTTGCCGTGGATCCTCGGCGAGGTCGCGGCGGTCACCGCCGCGGGCGGTGCGCCGATCCTGTTGATGAGCTATCTGAATCCGCTGCTCGCCTACGGGCTCGAGCGGTTGCCGCGAGCGGCCGCCGCGGCCGGGGTCGCGGGTTTCATCGTGCCCGACCTGCCGTTCGAGGAACGGGCGGAACTGCGGGGCGCGCTCGATCGCGAAGGGCTCGCGCTCGTGCAAATGGTCACGCCGGTGACGCCGCCGCAGCGTCTCGAGCGGCTCTGCGCCGAGGCCCGGGGCTTCGTCTACGCGGTCACGATGACGGGCACCACCGGCGCATCGGCCGAAGTCCCGGCGGACGTGCTCGCCTACATGGACCGGGTGCGTCGCGCGGCGCCGGTCCCGGTGTGTGCCGGGTTCGGCATCCGCACGCGCGACCAGGTCGCGCGGTTCGCCGGTCACGTCGACGGCGTCGTGGTCGGATCGGCGCTGGTCGAGGCGCTCGAGCGCGGCGAAGACCCGCGAGCGTTCCTCGCGTCGCTGCGCTGATGCGGCGGGCGGGAAGCGCCCGGCGGCGGTCGCGATGAAGCGCGTGTATCGCGCGGCGACGCTGGTCGACGTCGCGCACGCCCGGAACCTCTTGACCGTGGCCGGGATCCCGAGCGAGATCCGCAATCAGTTCCTCGCCGGCGCGGCGGGCGACCTGCCGATGTTCGAGACCTGGCCGCAGCTGTTCGTCGATGAGATCGACGAGGCGCGTGCGCTCGGGGTGCTGCGGCGCGCGCAGCGGCCGGTCGAGGGCGAGGCCTGGACCTGCCGGGACTGCGGCGAACGGCTCGAACCGCAGTTCACCGCGTGCTGGCGCTGCGGGCGGGAGGCCGACGCGCCGCCGCGCTGAGCGAAGCGGCGCTCAGCCGTTCGTCTTGGGCCGTGTCCAGCGCAGGCGCGCGAAGATCGCGGCGCCGGCGAGGAGCTGTGCCCAGCCGACCGCCGGGAACCGCGCGGTCGCCGCGAGCCAGATCAGACCCGCGAGCCAGAGCACGCCGCCGAGGATCGCCGTGTCCCGGCGGGACTCGAGCCGGCGCAGCTCCTCGCGCAACTCGGCGAGCCCGGCGCTCTCGACCGGCCAGCGGAAGCCGTCGTCGGCCGCGGCGCGGATCCCGGTCTTCACGATCTTCGGGACCTGCTTCAGGGTCTCGATCGCATCGGGGAGTTGCGTGCGCATCGCGCGGAGCAGGGTTCGCGGACTCGCGCGGTCGCGCATCCACGCGCGCAGGATCGGCTGCGCGGTCTTCCACAGGTCGAGCTCCGGATACAGCTGGCGCCCGAGCCCCTCGATGTTGAGCAGCGTCTTCTGCAGCAGGATCAGCTGCGGCTGGATCCGCATGTCGAAGCGCCGCGCGGTCTCGAACAGGCGCAGCAGCACCTGCGCGAACGAGATGTCCTTCAGCGGCTTGTTGAAGATCGGCTCGCAGACCGTGCGAACCGCCGACTCGAGCTCGCTGACCCGCGTGCCGCTCGGCACCCAGCCGGATTCGACGTGCAGCGCGGCGACGCGCGCGTAGTCGCGGTCGAAGAACGCCATGAAGTTCTCGGCGAGGTAATGCTGGTCGCGCGGCTCGAGCGTGCCGACGATCCCGAAGTCGACGGCGGCGTAACGGGGATTCTCCGGGTCGTCCACCTGCACGAAGATGTTCCCCGGATGCATGTCCGCGTGGAAGAAGTTGTGCCGGAACACCTGCGTGAAGAAGATCTCGACGCCGTTCTCGGCGAGCTTCGGGATGTTCGTTCCGCGCGCCCGGAGCTCCTCGATGCGGTTGACGATGATCCCGTGGATCCGCTCCATCACCATCACGTCCGGCCGGCACAGGTCCCAGTAGACCTCGGGGACGTACAGCAGGTTCGAGCCCTGGAAATTGCGCTTCAGCTGCGATGCGTTGCCCGCTTCGCGCATCAGATCGAGTTCGTCGAGGATCGTCTTGCGGTATTCCTCGACGACTTCGCGCGGCCGCAGGCGCCGGGCCTCGCCCCAGTACTGGTCGGCGAGCGCGGCGAGCGCGGCGAGCACCTCGAGGTCGCGCTCGATCATCGCCCGCATTCCCGGGCGCAGGATCTTCACGACGACTTCCGAACCGTCGTGGAGCCGCGCCGCATGCACCTGGGCGATCGACGCGGCCGCGAGCGGCGTCCGATCGAACTCGAGGAACACCTCGTCGAGCTTGCGTCCGAAGCTCGCCTCGATCGTCGCGACGGCGATCGCGCTGTCGAACGGCGGCACCCGGTCCTGCAGCAGCGCGAGTTCGTCGGCGATGTCGACCGGCAACAGGTCGCGGCGCGTCGACAACGCCTGGCCGAACTTCACGAAGATCGGGCCGAGCTCCTCGAGGGCGAGCCGCAACCGCTCGCCCCGGGTGGTGCCGGCGCTGCGCTGGAACCACGTCCAGGGCGACAGGTACGCAAGGAAGCGGAACGGGCGGTACAGGTGGGTCGCGCGGACGAGTTCGTCGAGTCCGTGACGGACGAGGGCGCGCTGGATCTCGAGCAGCCGAACGACCACCCGGCCGCGGATCATACCGCGTCCGGTCCGCGGCGCGGCGCGGCGGGTCGCAGCCGCTCGAGTCGCGCCTCGACACGGTCAGCCGCTTCGCGCAACTCGTCGACCGCTTGCACGAATTCCTCGACTTCCGGCTTGCCGACGACGTCGCGACTCTCTTCCCGGAGGTATTCCGCGACGTTCTCGCCGACGCTGCGCACACCGCGGAAGAGCCAGGTGCCGGCCGCGCGCGCGACGTTGCCGAGGCGGCGCGCGGCGACGTCGCCGACGAGCCGCGCCGCTTCCTCTTCCGGATCGGGCCGTGCGAGCGCGAACAGCTCCCGGTAGGTCGCGGCGACTTCGGCGTCGCCGCGGACCTGCAGCGTACCGCTCCCCAGAGGGCGATCGTGCTCCGCGGTCATCAGCCGCAACAAGGCTCCCGGCGGCCCGGCGATCACGGCGTCGGCTGCGCCGTCGTCGCCGCTCGACAACGCGAGCCGGCCTGCAATGCAGATCGCCCGCACGCGGATCACACCGTCCAGATCGACCTGCAGGGACTTGCCGGCGAGGCGGCGGGTCAGCCGCTCGGCGCGCGCCTGACCGCCGATGTTACGGTTCAGCACGCTCTCGAGCGCGGCGAGCCAGGGAGGAGTGGCCGGCATCGGTCAGATCTTGAAGCCGCGGTGCAACGCGACGATTCCACCGCTCAGGTTGTGATAGCGGGCGTGAGCGAAGCCGGCGGACCGCATCATCGCCAGCAGGGTCTCCTGGTCCGGGTGCATCCGGATCGACTCCGCGAGGTACCGGTAGCTCGGTGCGTCGTGAGCAACCACGGCGCCGAGCGCGGGCAGCACGTTGAACGAGTACAGATCGTACACCTTGCCGAGCGCCGGCAGCGTCGGCTTCGAGAATTCCAGCACCAGGAGCTGCCCGCCGACCTTCAGGACCCGGTGCATCGACGCGAGCGCGGCCGCCTTGTCGGTGACGTTGCGCAGTCCGAAGCCGATGGTCACGCAATCGAAGGCGCCGTCCGCGAACGGCAGCGCCTCGGCGTTCGCGACGACGCAGTCGACGTTGCCGGCGATCCCGTGGTCGAGTATCCGGTCGCGGCCGCGCAGCAGCATCGCCGCGTTGATGTCGGAGAGGATCACGCGTCCGCCCTTGCCGACCTGGCGCGCAAGCCCGATCGTGAGGTCGCCGGTGCCGCCGGCGACGTCGAGCGCGGTCTGGCCGGGACGCAGGCCCGCGACCGCGAGCGTGAACCGCTTCCAGAGCCGATGCACGCCGAACGACATCAGGTCGTTCATCAGATCGTACTTGCCGGCGACGCTCTCGAATACCGACCGCACGCGGCGGGACTTCTCCGCCCAGTCGACCGTCTCGAAGCCGAAATCGGCCGTTCGTCGTGGTTCGTTCATCTCGCGCTCACCGCTCGCCGACAACGCGTCATTGTAGCCGTTTCGGCCGCGGAATCAGACCCGCCGCGGCCGGCCCGCCGCGGCGCAACGCTCCAGGTAGCGCGACCAGTTGGCGCCGTGGTTGCGTCCGAGCTCGTACAGCAGGGCAAAGCTGTACAGCCCGGTATCGTGACCGTCGTCGAAGCTGAGGCGCAGCGCATACTGGCCGATCGGATCCACGCCGCGGATCCCGACGTTCTCCTTGTCGGTCACGAGCAGTCCTTCGCCGCCGCCGTGGCCCTTGACCTCGGCGGACGGGGAGAACACGCGCAGGTACTCGAACGGCAGTTCGAAGTGCGCGCCGTCGTCGAACGTGATCTCCAGGATGCGCGACGCGGTGCGCAGCTTGATCTCGGTGGGGGTCGGTGTCCGGCTCACAGGATGTACCTCGACAGATCCTCGTCGCGGGCGAGCTCGCCGAGATGCCGCTCGACGTATTCCTGGTCCACGACGACCCGCGCGCCGCCGCGATCCGCGGCTTCGAACGACACCGACTCGAGCAGGCGTTCCATCACGGTGTGCAGGCGGCGCGCACCGATGTTCTCGGTTCGTTCGTTGACCTCGAACGCGACCTCGGCGAGGCGGCGCACGCCGGCGGCCTCGAATTCCAGCGTGACGCCTTCCGTCGCGAGCAGGGCCGCGTACTGGCGGCACAGGGACGCGTCCGGCTCGGTGAGGATCCGTACGAAGTCCTCGACCGACAGCGACCGCAGCTCGACGCGGATCGGCAGCCGGCCCTGCAGTTCCGGGATCAGGTCGGAGGGTTTCGACATGTGGAACGCGCCCGACGCGATGAACAGCACGTGGTCGGTCTTCACCGCGCCGTACTTGGTGTTCACGGTGCAGCCCTCGACCAGCGGCAAGAGGTCGCGCTGGACGCCTTCACGGGACACGTCCGCACCGGCGGTTTCCTGGCGGCGGGCGATCTTGTCGATCTCGTCGATGAACACGATCCCATTCTGCTCGGCGTTCTGCACCGCGCGGGTCTTGAGATCCTCCTCATCGATCATCTTGGCCGCTTCCTCCTCGGTCAGGAGCTTCAGCGCCTCCGGGATCTTCAACTTGCGTTGACGGGGGCGTCCGCCGCCGAGATTCTGGAACATCGACTGCAATTGCTGCGTCATCTCCTCCATCCCGGGCGGCGCCATGATCTCGACGCCCGTGGTCGGGGTGCGCACCTCGATCTCGACCTCCCGGTCGTCGAGCGCGTGCTCGCGCAGCATCTTGCGCAGCCGTTGCCGGGTCTCCGGATCGCGCGGCGATGAATCGGCCGGTCCGTCCGTCCGCGCACTCGGCAACAACGCATCGAGCAGCCGTTCCTCCGCGGCATCGGCGGCGCGGTAACGCACCCGTTCGACCTCCCGTTCGCGCGTGGTCTTGACCGCGATCTCCACCAGATCGCGGACGATGGAATCGACTTCGCGACCGACGTAGCCCACTTCGGTGAATTTCGTCGCCTCGACCTTCAGGAACGGTGCCTGCGCGAGCTTCGCCAGGCGGCGCGCGATCTCGGTCTTGCCGACACCGGTCGGGCCAATCATTAGGATGTTCTTCGGGGTGATCTCGGCGCGTAGCGCCGGGTCGACACGGCCGCGCCGCCAGCGATTGCGCAGCGCGATCGCGACCGCCCTCTTCGCGTCGTGCTGGCCGACGATGTGCTTGTCGAGTTCCTCGACGATCTCGCGGGGGGTCATTTGCGACATCGGCCCTACAGCTCCTCGATCGTCAGATTCCGGTTCGTGTAGATGCAGATCTCCGCGGCGATGCCGAGCGCACGCTCGACGACCTCGCGGGCGCCGAGCTCGGTCGCACGCAGCAGCGCGAGCGCCGCGGCTTGCGCGAACGCGCCGCCCGAACCGATCGCGATCAGGTCGTGCTCCGGCTCGATCACGTCGCCGGTTCCGGAGATCATGTACGAGCGTTCCGCGTCGGCGACGCACAGCAATGCTTCGAGCCGGCGCAGGCTGCGATCGGTCCGCCAGTCCTTCGCGAGTTCGATCGCGGCCCGGGTGAGGTTGCCGTATTTCTCCAGCTTGCCCTCGAAGCGCTCGAACAGCGTGAACGCATCGGCCGTGCCGCCGGCGAAGCCCGCGAGCACCTTGCCGCCGTAGAGGCGGCGCACCTTGCGCGCATTGCTCTTGATCACGGTCTGGCCGAGGGTTACCTGGCCGTCGCCGCCGAGCGCGACGTGGCCACCGCGCCGAACCGCGAGGATCGTCGTGCCGAGCATCGCGCCGGGGCGGTGCTGGAAAGGGTCGTCCAAGTTCATGTGCACCGGCTCGATCGACGGGAAACGGCGGAGGTTGGGGGTGGAACGGTGGATTTCAAGGTCGGGTACGTCGCCGTGCGCGTGGATGCGAGGCGTCGTACACGCTCGCGAGGTGCTGAAAGTCGAGATGCGTGTAGATCTGGGTCGTCCCGATGTTCGCATGGCCGAGGAGTTCCTGCACCCCGCGCAGGTCCGCGCTCGACTCGAGCAGGTGAGTCGCGAACGAGTGCCGGAAGAGGTGCGGATGCACGCGCACGGCGATGCCCTGCCGTCGCGCCCACAGCGCGACGCGCTGCTGGATCGCGCGTGGCGAGAGCCGCCGGCCGTCGCGGCTCTGGAACAGCGCCCGTCCGGTGCCGCCCGGGTGTTCGCCGAGCCAGGCGGCGAGTGCGGTGCGGGCGGCGCGACCGATCGGGACGATGCGCGTCTTCGCGCCCTTGCCGAGTACGCGGACGGTCGCATCGGCGAGATCGACGTCTCCCCGGTTCAGGCCGGCGAGCTCCGCGAGGCGCAGACCCGAGGAGTACAGCAGCTCCATGATCGCCTTGTCGCGCGCCGACAAGCGGTCGTCCGCCCGGAACGACAGGAGCCGGGCCATCTGGTCGACGTCGAGGGTCGAGGGCAGACGCCGCTCGCCGCGCGGCGCGCGTATCCCCTCGGCCGGGTTGCGTTCGACCACGGCCTCACGGCGCAGATAGCCGTAGAAGCTGCGGATCGCGGATAGGCGGCGTTGCACGCTGCGCGGCGAGAGGCCCGAGGCGTGCTCGGCCGCCGCGAACGCGCGTATCGAGGCGCCGTCGAGATTGCGCCAATCCCCCGACCTGCGCTGCTCGAGGTGCCGCGCGAGCGACTCGAGGTCGCGCCGATAGGCGGCCGCGGTGTGCGGGCTCATGCGCCGTTCCAGGCGCAGGTGCGCGCAGAAGCGCTCGATCCAGTCGCGCAGCGCGGCGCTCAGGGCGCGCTCCTGCAAGCGGCTCAGCGCGTCAGCGCGTGCGCGATCAAGTCGCCGATCCGGATCAGGAAATCGGTGCTCATCGCCGGGTGGAAGCGCTCCGCGTCGCTCGCCCCGATCGCGAGCAGGCCGAGGCTGCCCTTCGGTCCGAGCGGAGTCAACGCGACCGATCCGATCTCCACCGTGTCCGCGCCGAAGAGGTAATCACGCTGCGAATCGCGGATCTGGCCGCACCGGGGCTTGCCCGACGCGAGGAGCGACTCGAAGGATTTCAGATTCGCATCGGCCGGCTCGGTAATGCGCAGGAAGCGTTGTCCGGCCGTCTCGAGCCCGCTGCCCGCCGGCAGGAACAGGACCAGCACCGAATGCATCGCCTCGAAGTCCTCGCGCATCGAGGTCTCGATCGCCGCGACGGTCGCCGGCAGGTCGCGGGCGCGGATCAGGCGCTGCGCGAGGCGGTGGATCCGGTCGGCGAGCGCATCGTTCGCGCGCGCGACCTCGACCAGATCCTTCAGCCGACGTTCGAGCGCGTGGTTGCGCTCGCGCAGAACCTCGATCTGACGCTCGACCAGGCTCACCGTCGCGGTCCGATCCCGCAGGTGGGGCAGCCGCAGCTTCGCGAGCAGCGCGGCGTTGCGCTCGAAGAAGTCCGGGTTCGTCTGCAGGTAATCCGCGACCCGGTCGTCGCTCATCGCCTCTTCTTTCACTCCGCGCGCGGAATGGGTCGTCATCGGTGCTCGCTCCGGGTGGAAAGACCCATCATAGCTCGATCGAACCGGTGAAAACGACATTCGCGGGTCCGGTGAGCCAGGCCGTACTGCCCTCGCCCGGCCAGCGCACCTGCGCGCGTCCGCCGCGCAGATCCACGTCGACCTCGGCGTCGAGGCGGCCGTCGTGGCGACCGACGGCGACCGCGGCGCATGCCCCGGTGCCGCAGGCGAGGGTCTCGCCGACGCCGCGCTCGTATACCCGCAGCGAGACGTGGCCGCGGTCGTGGATCTGCAGGAAGCCGACGTTCACCCGCCGCGGGAACGCCGGGTGTCGCTCGATCGCGGGTCCGAGGGTGGCGACCGGCGCGGACTCGACGTCCTCGACGTAGACGACGGCGTGGGGATTGCCGACCGACACGGCCCCGACCCGCACCTCGAGGTCGCCGATGCGGATCGGGTACGAGGGCGCGGCGCAGGGCGCCGTCATCGGCAGCGAGCTCGGCTCGAAATCCGGCGCGCCGATCTCGACCGATACGCGGCCGTCCTCCCCGATCCGCGCGTGGACCGTGCCCCCGGGGCTGCCGAGCGCGAGTTCGCGGCGGCGCGCCGGATCGCGTGCATGCAGCAGGGCTGCGACGCAACGCGCGCCGTTGCCGCACTGCTCGACCTCGCCGCCGTCCGCGTTGAAGATCCGATAGTAGGCGCGCGTCGCCGGATCGCGCGGCGGCTCGAGCATCAGCGCCTGGTCGAAGCCGATTCCGGTGTGACGGTCCGCGAGACGCCGCAGTGACGCGGCGTCCATCGCGCGCCCGCGGAAGTCGTCGGGCGCGTCGAAGACCAGGAAGTCGTTGCCGAGCCCTTGCATCTTCCAGAAGTCGAGCCGCATCGGCCGAGGATAGCCGATGCGCTCCCCGGGATGCGAGCGCGAGGGCTTGCGGATTCGAAGCCCCCGACTTAGCCTTGCCTCGGCCGAGGACGGCCGGGGAACAGTGGAGGCGGGGAGCGCATGCGCCACATCATGGTCCTGAATGCAAAGGGTGGTTGCGGCAAGAGCACGATCGCGACGAATCTCGCGGTGTTCTTCGCGCGCGACGGCCACGAGACCTGCATCGCCGATTACGATCCGCAGCGCTCGAGCCTCGACTGGCTCGCGACGCGCCCGCACGATCTGCCCGCGATCACCGGCGTACCGGCCTTCGAGGAAGGCATACGCAACGTGCCCCGCAATACCGAGGTCCTCGTGATCGACGCTCCGGCGCGGGTGCATGGCACGGAGCTCAACGAACTGGTGCGACGTGCCGAGACGATCCTGGTCCCGGTCCTGCCCTCGACGATCGACATCAAGGCCTGCGGGCACTTCATGGCGGAATTGCAGGAGATCGGCAAGGTCTCGCGCAAGCAGGCGCGACTCGCGGTGGTGGCGAACCGGGTCCGCGAATACACGCTGATCTACGAGGAGCTCGAGCGTTACCTCAAGCACCTGAAGGTGCCGTACCTCGGCGCGCTGCGCGAGGCGCAGAACTACGTGCGTGCCTACTCACGCGGCATGGGCGTCCTGGAGCTGCCCGAGTACCTCGCCTGGCCCGACTGGCGGCAGTGGGAGCCGATCTGCGCCTGGCTCGACAGCAAGCGCAGTCAACCCTGAAGCGCGATCCGGCGAGGCGCGGCCCGGGCGCGCCCGGGTGCCGGCCGTGCAGGTGAGTCTCGTCCGTAGCGGGCGCAGGTACCGCGCCGGCGGGTCCGAGTCGCTGCTCGATGCGGCGATCGCCGCAGGCGTGCGGAACGTCAACCACGCAAGGACAGTAAACTTCTCCGTCTATGGTGCTCGAT
>JAKBCG010000059.1 GCA_021808035.1 Pseudomonadota bacterium | reverse complement strand
ATCGAACCGCGGTGGATCCGCGCCTGAATGCCGAGCAATCGCTGGAGCTCGCGATGCGCATCGCCCAGCTGGTCCGGGGTAACCGCCGGCCCGGCGGCAGGGGCGTTAAAAAGTAATTAAAACAATCAATTAAGCGGCTAATCTGATCTCGTTTATTTTGTCAACTCCGCGGTTTTCGAAATCCGGTTTTGCCTCGTTGCCGGCAGGTGGTATCCTTCCCGTCCCGCTGAGCGTCCCAGCGTCGATTCGCACCCCCTGAAGCCCCTCGACGGGCCGGGTGCCCGGTCGGCGGCGGCGCGGTGGGTGATCGAGGCGAACGAGGGAATTTTGCCGCGCGGCGCCAGTCGAACGAAAGTCTCGAATTGCCGTGCGAGCCGAGGTCGGATTGCGCTCGGGTTAGTCCAAAGTCCAGGCGCGATCGATGGCGGGCTACGCGGATCTTCCGCGTAGCCCGTTTTTTCATTACCACCCTGCCGATGCCGATGAACCAGGTCTACGATCCCGCGTGCCGCCGCTGTCCGCGCCTCCGCGATTTCCTCGACGAGGTCGGGCGAGCCCATCCGGACTACCACTGCCGTCCGGTTCCGGCGTTCGGGGACCCTCGGGCCCGATGGCTGATCGTCGGGCTCGCTCCGGGCATGCACGGCGCGAATCGCACCGGGCGGCCGTTCACCGGTGATCATGCGGGACTCCTGTTGTACGCGACCCTGCACCGGTTCGGCTTCGCGTCGTCGGCCACGTCGATCGCGCGTGACGACGGACTGCAACTGCGGGGGGTGCGGATATCGAACGCGGTCAAGTGCCTGCCGCCGCAGAACAAGCCGCTGCCGAGGGAAATCGCCGAGTGCAACGGGTATCTGCGCGCGGAGCTCGCCGCGAGCCCGCAGCCGCGCGTGATCCTCGCGTTGGGCGCGATCGCGCACGGGGCCGTGCTGCGGGCGCTCGGCCTGAAGGCGGCCGCCCACCGGTTCGCGCACGGCGCCTGCCATGAACTCGGATCGCGCGTGCTCGTCGATTCGTATCACTGCAGCCGTTACAACACTCAGACCCGTCGGCTGACGCCGGAGATGTTCGAGCGCGTGGTCGCGCACGCCGCGCGCCTGGCCACATGAACGTCCCGTCGACCGGCTTCGACGCGCGCGAATATGTGGATTCGCTGCCGTCGCGTCCGGGCGTCTACCGAATGCTCGATGCCGCGGGCGTGATCCTCTACGTCGGCAAGGCGCGCAATTTGAAGAGCCGCGTGTCGTCCTATTTCCAGCCGGGCAACGTCCAGCCGAAGGTGGTCGCCCTGGTCGCGAAGACCGCGTCGATGGAAGTGACGATCACGAACTCGGAGACCGAGGCGCTGCTGCTCGAGCTCAACCTGATCAAGAAGCATCGCCCGCGGTTCAACGTGATCCTGCGCGACGACAAGAGCTTCCCGTTCCTGCGCGTGACCACCGGGCACGAGTTCCCGCGGCTCGGTCTGTATCGCGGTTCGCGCCGGGAACCGGGCCGGTACTTCGGGCCGTATCCGTCCGCCGGCGCCGTGCGCGAGACGCTGAAACAGCTGCAGAAGATCTTCCGCCTGCGCGATTGCGAGGACACGTTCTTCGCGAACCGCTCGCGGCCGTGCCTGCAGTACCAGATCGGCCGCTGCACCGCGCCCTGCGTCGGGCGGATCACGCGCGAGGCGTACGCGCAGGACGTGCGCGGCGTGATCCAGGTGCTCGAGGGGCGCAACGACGAGGTCAACCGCGACCTCGCGGCCCGCATGGAGGCGGCGGCCGAGCGGTTGGCGTTCGAGGAGGCGGCGGCGCTGCGCGATCAACTCGGGGATCTGCGCAGCGTCCAGGCGAGTCAGATCGTGACCGCCGATCCGCGTCACGACGCCGACGTGATCGCGGTGGCGGCCGGCGGCGGCGAGTACTGCATCGCGCTGATGTTCGTGCGCGCGGGGCGCAGTCTCGGGAGCACGACCTTCTTTCCGCGCGCGCCGCTCGCGGAACCGCCCGAGGTGCTCGCGGCGTTCATCGCCCAGTACTACGCCGAGCGGGAACCGCCCGCGGAGATCATCGTCGAGTTCGAGCCCGAGGAGCGGGGTTGGCTGGAGCAGAGCCTCGGCGCGCGCGCGCAGCGCCGCGTGCGCATCGCCGCCTCGGTGCGCGGAATCCGCGCCCGCTGGCTCGCGATGACGCGCGAGAACGCCCTGCAGGCGGCGAAGATGCGCGGCCTCGCGCGCGCGAGCGTCGCCGCGAGTCTCGAGGCGCTGCGCGTCGCGTTCGACCTGCCGCGCGCGCCGCAACGGATCGAGTGCTTCGACATCAGCCATACCGGCGGCAGCGACACGATCGCCTCCTGCGTCGTGTTCGGCGAGGAAGGGGCGCTGAAGGGCGAATACCGGCGATTCAACATCGAAGGGGTGCGTCCGGGAGACGACTACGGCGCGATGCACCAGGCTTTGCTGCGCCGCTATCGACGGGTGCGCGACGGCGAAGTGCCGGCCCCGGATCTCGTGTTGATCGACGGCGGCCGCGGCCAGCTCGGCGAGGCCGCGCAGGTGCTCGAGGAACTCGGGCTCCATGGCATCACGCTGATCGGCGTCGCGAAGGGCCCGGATCGCCGCGCGGGCCAGGAACAGCTGTTCTTGTTGGGCCGGGAGGTGCCGACTATACTGGCGCCGGACTCCGGTGCGTTGCACTTGATCCAGCGCGTGCGCGATGAGGCGCACCGGTTCGCGATCGCGGGACATCGACGCAAGCGCGCGAAGCGGCACAGCGAGTCGATCCTCGAAACGATACCGGGTCTCGGCCCCGTGAAGCGGCGCGAATTGCTGAAGCAATTCGGTGGATTGCAAGGGGTGTTGCGTGCCGGCGTCGACGACTTCGTGCGGATTCGCGGGCTCGGTCGTCAGCTCGCGGAAGTGATCTATGAGCACCTCCACCCCGGCGGCTGAGCGCAAATCGGCGCTGAACGTGCCGAACGCGCTGACCTGGCTGCGGATCCTGATGGTGCCGGCGATCGTGGCGCTGTTCTATCTGCCGTACTGGTGGGCGGATCCGGCCGCGTGCGCGGGTTTCGCGTTCGCGGGGATCACCGACACGCTCGACGGCTACTACGCGCGCAAGCTCGGCCAGACCTCGCGGCTCGGGGCGTTCCTCGATCCGGTCGCCGACAAGCTGATCGTCGCCTGCGCGCTGGTGCTGATCGTGAGCCGCGATCCCCGCTGGTACGTGGTGATCGTCGCGATCGTGATCATCGGACGCGAGATCGCGGTGTCGGCGCTGCGCGAGTGGATGGCCGAGATCGGCGCGCGTGGCCGGGTCGCCGTGTCCGGCTGGGGGAAGGCGAAGACGATCCTGCAGATCGTCGGCCTGTCGTGCATGCTGTTCCGGCGGGACCTCGTCGGACTGCCGATCTATCGGATCGGCATCGCTCTCACGGTGGTCGCGGCGGTGCTGACGCTCTGGTCGATGATCCTGTACCTGCGCCTCGCCTGGCCGGAGCTGCGGGGCGGGGGAGACGGCTGAACGGCGCCCGAGATCTCGCCGCCGACCTTGACTCCGTCCGCTGCGGCTCTACAATTACCGGTCTGTCGTGGGCGGGAATAGCTCAGTTGGTAGAGCGCAACCTTGCCAAGGTTGAGGTCGCGAGTTCGAGCCTCGTTTCCCGCTCCAGATTCCACGGTCCGATTCCGCTCCGCGCTCAGGCCTTGCGCGAGAGCCCTGCCTGGACGAACTCGACCGCGCTGCGCAGGTTCGCGAGCCTGCCGTAATCGGTGTCGGCGACCGGTATGCCGAACGCCTCGCTCACCGCGACCGCGAAGTGCAGGCCATCCATCGAGTCGAAGTCGAACTGATCGCGAAAATCCTGATCGGTGACGACGCTGCGTGGATCGATGTCCGGCGCGATGCGGGTCAGCAGTTCGAGCAGTTTCGCCTGGATCTCGGTCGGTTCCATGATGGGGCCTTGCGCGGGTCAGAGTCCGTCGGGGCGCTGCAATAGATCGGCGATCGCGCGCAGGAAGCGGGAGCCGGCGCGGCCGTCGGTCACGCGGTGATCCGCCGCGAGCGCGAGGGTGAGGATCGGTCGGATCGCGATCTGGCCGTCGCGGACCGCGGGCTGCTCGCGGATCGCACCGGCGCCGACGATCGCGACCTGCGGCGGGTTGATGATCGGGTAGAGCACGTCCGCGCCATCGGCGCCGAGGCTCGTCACGGTGATCGTCGCGGCGGAGAACTCGCCGGAGCGCATCCGCCCGGCGCGAACGCGCATCACCAGCGCGCTGAAGTCGCGCATCAGTGCCGGCAAGTCCTTGCGGTCCGCATCGAGCAGCGCGGGGGCGACCAGCCCGCCGCCGCGCAGCGCGATCGCGACGCCGGCATGCACGGCACGCGCCGGCTCGAACCGGCCGTCGCGGAAGGCACCGTTGAATCCGTCGATCCGCGCGGCGGCGAGCGCGACCGCCTTGGTGATCAGCACCGCATCGATCAGCCGTTCCTGCACGGGCACGCGCGCATTGGTCCGGGCGAGCCAGTCGCGCGCGGCGCCGTAGTCCACGTCGAGCCCAAGGTAATAATGCGGGATCTCGCGCTTGGCGCGCGCCATCGCGGCACCGATCGCGCCGCGCATCGCCGCGCGCGGATCGATGGGCTCGGGAGGTGGCGGTGCGGTGGCGGACGACGGCGCGGCGGCGGCGAGCCGCTCGACGTCGGCGACGTGGAGGATCGATGCGGATCCGGCCTGCTCCAGCGACGCCGCTGACAGGCCGAGCTCCTCCGCCCGGCGGCGCGCGGCGGGCGAGAGGCGGGGATGGCCGGTCGCCGGTGAAGGGGGCGCGGTGACTGCGGGGGACGCGGACGACGCCGCGGTCGCGGACGACGCCGCGGTCGCGGACGACCCGGCGGTCGCCGACGCCTCGGGGGCCGCCGGCGGGGCCGAGTCGGCGACGATGAGATGCGCGAGCACGGCGCCGACCGCCACCTTCGTTCCGGGTGCGACCACCAGATCGTCGATCTGGCCGTCCTCATAAGCCTCGACGTCGATCAGGCCCTTGGTCGTCTCGACGGTCACGATGGGCTCACCGTGCGTGAACCGCTCGCCCGGTTTCTTCAGCCACTCGGTCAGCGTCGCGCTCTCCATGTCGGCGCCGAGCGAGGGCAGGCGATACTCGATCCGCATCAACCGTCTCCATCCCGACCGACCACCCGGCGTACGGCGTCGACGATGCGCGCGGGGCTCGGCAGCGCGGCGTCCTCGAGGTGTTTCGCGTACGGGATCGGGACCTCGGCCGTGCAGACCCGCGCGACCGGTGCGTCGAGATCGTAGAACACCTGCTCGACGATTCGGGTGGTGACTTCCGCGGCGAGACTGCCGCTGCGCCAGCCTTCGTCGACGATGACCGCCCGGCTCGTGTGGCGCACGCTCGCGACGATCGCGGCCTCGTCCAGGGGTCGCAACGTGCGCAGGTCGAGCACTTCGACGTCGATGCCTTCGGCCGCGAGGCTTGCGGCGGCGTCGAGGCACTTCGGCAGGCTTCCGCCGTAGGTGATCACCGTCGCGTCGCGGCCGGGACGGCGCACCGCGGCGTGGTCGATGTCGACCGCGGTGAGGCCCGGCGTCAGATCGCCCTCCCGGTTGTAGAGCGCGGCGTGCTCGAACAGCAGCACCGGATCGGAACAGGCGAGCGCCGCCGCGAGCATGAATCGCGCATCGTCGATCGTCGCGGGCACCGCGATCCGCAGGCCCGGAATGTGCGCATACCAGCCTTCGAGGCTGTGCGAGTGCTGGGCCGCGAGTTGCCGGCCGGCGCCCGTCGCCAGCCGGATCACCAGCGGAACGGCGAGCTGGCCGCCGGACATGTGACAGTAGGACGCGGCGTTGTTCATGATCTGGTCGAGCGCGAGGAGGCTGAAGTTCACGGTCATGATCTCGACGATCGGCCGCAGCCCGCCGAGCGCGGCGCCGATCCCCGCGCCGACGAACGCGGACTCCGACAGCGGGGTGTCGCGGATCCGCTCCGGCCCGAACTCCTCGATCAGCCCCTTGCTCACCGCGTAGCTGCCTCCGTAGCGGCCGACGTCCTCGCCCATCAGGAACACGCGCGGATCGGCGCGCAGCGCGTCGCGCAGCGATTCGCGGACCGCGTCGCGATAGCTCTGGCGCACGGCCGCGGGCCGTGTGCTCGGCGTCGCGCCCGGTTCCGGCCGGACCGAGGCGATCATCGCGACCCCCGGTTCATGCGGCAGGCTCGGCATAGACGAAGCGCGCGAGGTCCGCGACCGGCTCCCAGGGCGCGTTCTCCGCGAACGCCACCGCCGCGTCGACCTCCGCCGAGGCCGCGGCGTCGAGGCGTCGATAGTCGTCCTCGGTCATCAGGCCCTCGGCCTTCAATCGAGTGGTCAGCGTGATCAGCGGCCCTTTCTTCTGCCACGCCTCGACCTCGGCCTTGTCGCGGTACAGCTGCGGGTCGAACATCGAGTGCGCGCGGAAGCGATAGGTGTCGAGCTCGAGCAGTCCGGGGCCCGCACCGCCGCGGATCGCCGCGGCCGCGCGGCCGACCGCGGCCTCGACCGCGAACACGTCCATCCCGTCGACCGCCGCCGCCTCGATGCGGTAGCCCCGCGCCTTCGCCGCGATGTCCGTCTCGGCCTCGGTGCGGTCGAGCGCGGTGCCCATCGCATAGCGGTTGTTCTCGCAGAGAAACAGCACGGGGAGGCGCCACAGCGCGGCGAGGTTCAGCGATTCGTGGAATTCCCCTTCGGCGACCGCGCCGTCGCCGAAGAAGCAGGCCGTGATCGTGGGCTCGCGGCGCAGCTTTTGCGCCAGCGCGAGACCGACCGCGACGGGGAGGCCCGCGGCGACGATCGCGTTGCCGCCGTAGAAGCGCTTCGCCACGTCGAACAGGTGCATCGAGCCGCCGCGACCGCGGCTGCAGCCGCTTTGCTTGCCATAGAGCTCCGCCATCACCGCATCCATCGGCACGCCGCGCGCGAGCGCGTGGCCGTGCTCGCGATAGGTCGCGACGATCGCATCGCCGGCGTCCAGCGCGCGCATCGCGCCGACCGCGACGGCCTCCTCGCCGTTGTACAGGTGCAGGAAGCCGCGGATCTTCTGCTCGCCGTACAGCTGATAGCAGCGATCCTCGAATGCACGGATGCGCAGCATCTGCCCGAGGACCGTGAGGCCATGCTCCCGGCTCGTGGGTCCCGCGCCGGGCGCGTTCATTCCTTGCCCTCGAGCGTCGACAGGTCGCCCTCGGGCAGTCCGAGCTCGCGCGCGCGCAGGAGCCGTCGCATGATCTTGCCGCTGCGGGTCCTTGGCAGGCCGTCGCTGAACGCGATCTCCCGCGGCGCCACGGCGGCGCCGAGCAGGCGGCGCGCGTGACCGAGGACCTGGCTGCGCAGGTCCTCGCCCGCCGTGAATCCACGGCGCAGCTCGATGAACGCCTTCACCGCCTGTCCGGCGATCGGGTCGGGAACGCCGATCACCGCCGCCTGCGCGACCGCCGGGTGGGTCATCAGCGCACTCTCGATCTCGAACGGACTGATCAAGTGCCCGGCCGACTTGATCACGTCGTCGGTGCGACCGATGAACCAGAAATGGCCGTCGGCGTCGCGCCGCGCGAGATCGCCGGCGAGATACCATCCGTCGGCGAAGGCGGCCGCGTAGCGCTCGGGGTTCTCCAGGTAACCGGTGAACATCGACGGCCAGCCGGGCCGCAACGCGATCTCGCCGACTTCGTCGGCCGACTCGATCGGCTCGAGCCGGCCCGCCGCGGTCCGGCGGACGACGCGGGCCTCGACACCCGGGATCGCGCGTCCCATCGAGCCCGGCAACACCTCGCAGGCGGCGAAGTTCGCGATCATGATCGCCCCGGTCTCGGTCTGCCACCAGGTGTCATGGAACGGCCGGCCGAAGGCTTCGACGCCCCAAGTCACCGCCTCCGCGTTCAAGGGCTCGCCGACGCTCGCCATGTGGCGGAGCGCGGGGAATTGCTGCGCGCGCGCGAGCGCGGTACCCGCCTTCATCAACATCCGGATCGCGGTCGGCGCGGTGTACCAGACCTGGACCCGCTCCTCGGCGAGAATCCGATACCAGCGCTCGGGATCGAACTCCTCGCGATCGACGATCAGGCTCGCGCCGCAGGCGAGCGGGCCGATCAGTCCGTAGGCGATGCCGGTGACCCAACCTGGGTCGGCGGTGCACCAGTAGGTCTCGCCGGGATGCAGGTCGAGCACCATCCGGCTGGTCGCATGCTGCGCGATCACGGCGGCGTGCGGCAGCGTGACGCCTTTGGGCTTGCCGGTGGTTCCGCTGGTGAAGTGCAGGAGCGCCACGTCCTCGTCGCGGGTCGGCGCGGTCGAGTAGGACTCGGCGGCCTCGGCGAGCAGCGCCGCGAGGTCGAGCGTCCCCGGCGGCATCGCCTGCGTCGCGTCGTCGCGCACCAGCAGCACGTGGCGCAACTCCGGCAGGGCGTCGCGGATGCCCGCGACCTTGCGTCGGTAGAACGCCTCGGTCGTCACCAGCACCTGTACGTGCCCAAGCTGCAGACGGGTCTTCAGCGGCTCGGGTCCGAACGCCGAAAACAGCGCGCTCAACACGTCGCCGGCCTCGAGCGTGCCGAGCGCGACGGTGAAGAGTTCGGGAACCCGACCGAGCAGGGTCGCGACGCTCGCGCCGCGCGCGATGCCGAGGGTTCGCAGCACGTTCGCGAAACGCCACGAGCGGCGCTGCAACTCGGCGTAAGTGAGGTCGACGCGGTTCCAGTGCCGATCGATGAAGCGGACCGCGCGTCGGTCCCCATGGCCCTGCGCGATGTGCCGGCCGACGGTTTCGGCGGCGATGTTGAGCGTCGGGTCGGTGCGGCCGGTGAGGGCAAGGCGCGCGTCGGCCCAGCTGAACGTGCGGCGCGCCTCCGCATAATTCGTGAGGTAGTGGCCGGGGCCGCCCGGCGCGCCCGCCTTCTGGATCGCTCGCGTGCTCATGGCCCCTCGCTTGCCCGAGTCGAGCGAATTATGGGCGGCACGGTGCCGAAATGACGATCCGCGAATCCACCTAGACGGGCAGGGCGCGCATTGCCAGTCGATTCTCGTTAAGCGAGAATGGCCGCCCGCCGCCACCCCCAGGTCCGGCGGTCTTCAGCCCCGATGGCTAGGTGGCAGAATGGTCATGCAGCGGCCTGCAAAGCCGCGTACGCCGGTTCGATTCCGACCCTAGCCTCCATTGCCCTAAACTACCCCGTCCGAACAAACAAAAAATACCCTTAAAAACAGGCGCTTACAGCGCTTTCCTGCGACTGACTTGTATTACCTCGTACGACTCCGTACGGGGGTAGCGTATACTCTCCGGGGGTAGCGGCTAGGGTACTAGCACCCCAGGGGGTAACGGGACATGCGGCTAACGGATGTAGCAATTCGGCGCGCGATCAGCACCGCGACCACGCGGCGCAAGCTCAGCGACGGCGCGGGGCTTCACCTCCTAATCGACCCACCACGCCAGCCCGCCTGGCGGCTTAAGTACAAGTTCCAAGGGCGCGAGAAGCTCATAAGCCTCGGCGTGTATCGCGACGTGCCGCTGCGGCGGGCGCGGGAGAAGTGCATCGACGCGCGCCGGCTCCTCGCGGACGGCGTTGACCCGTCGGCCGAGCGCCAGGCGCAGCGCGCCGCCCAGGCGCACAGCTTCCGCGACGTGGCCGAGGACTGGCTCACCCAACAGCGCCGCACGCTCGCACCCGAGACGGTGGAGATTTACACCCAGCGACTCACCCAGCGGCTGTACCCGGCGTTCGGCCGCCAGCCGATCGCCGAGATCAAGGCGCCGCAGCTGCTCGCCGTACTGCGCACGATCGAAGGTCGCGGCCGACACGAAACCGCGCACCGCGTCCGCGCGCTGTTCGGTCGCGTCGCGCGGTTCGCGATCGCCACGGGGCGCGCAGAGCGCGACATCAGCGCGGACCTGCGCGGGGCGCTTGCGCCGGTCGCGACAAGTCATTTCGCGGCGCTGACCGACCCGCGGCGCATCGGGGATCTGCTGCGCGCGATCGACGCCTTTCACGGCCAGCCCTCCACGATGTACGCGCTCAAGCTCGCGGCCTACGTGTTCGTGCGGCCGGGTGAGCTACGCGCGGCACGGTGGGCCGAGTTCGACCTCTCGGGGCGCGAGCCCGAATGGCGCATCCCGGCGGAGCGCATGAAGATGAAGGTGGCGCACCTCGTGCCGCTCGCGCGGCAGGTGGTTGCGCTGCTGCGCGCGCTCGCGGCGCTCACCGGGGACGGCGAGCTGCTGTTCCCGTCGGTGCGCGCGGCGGATCGGCCGATCAGCGATGGCACGCTCAACGGGGCGCTGCGGCGAATGGGGTTTAGCGCCGAGGAGATGACGACGCACGGCTTTCGGACCATCGCGTCGACGCGGCTCAATGAACTCGGCTTCGCGCCCGACGTGATCGAGCGCCAACTCGCGCACGCCGAGGCGAACGCGGTGCGCGACGCGTACAACCGCGCGCTGCGGCTCCCGGAGCGGCGAAAGATGATGCAGGCGTGGGCCGACGAACTGGACCGCATGAGGGCGGTTACGCCATGAACACCAAGGCGAAGCCACGGCGTGTTGGCGGCGGCACGAGGTTGCTTAATACCGTGCTGCCGGCGCTTAACAGGGGCAAGGCGTTTGCCGAGCTTCGGCGCATCGCCGCGCAGTACGTGCGCGACCAATTGTCGGCGGAGGATGACTGTC
>JAKBCG010000058.1 GCA_021808035.1 Pseudomonadota bacterium | reverse complement strand
CCGCGGCGTCCTCGGCAAACGGCATCACCCGCGCTTCGCGGCCGAGGCAGCCGAGGATGCGCGCGATCCGCTGGCAGTAGGCGCCGTTGTCGGGCACCAGGACCTTGCCGCCTCTCGGAACGAGCGTACCGAGCGCCGCCTCCACCGCGAACGTGCCGCTGCCCTGGAGCGGCACGCAGACGTGATCGCGCTCGGCACCGACGATCTCGACCAGGTCCCGACAGACGGAGGCGGTCAATTCGTTGAACGCGGCGTCCCAGGAGCCCCAGTCGACCTGCATCGCGGCCTTCACCGCGGCTTCGGTCGTCAACGGACCGGGTGTCAGCAACACGGGTTCGGACATGGTTCAGCGACCTCGATGACTGCGAAGGTACTGCTCGATCCCCGAGACGAGGCCGGCGACGGTGTCGATCACGACGTCGGCGCCAGCCGCGTAGAGCGCACGGGCCGACGCGTCGATTCGCGCCTGCCGTTCGAGCGCCGGCATGGCCTCGAGCGTCGCCGCCGCGAGCCCGACACCGTTCCCGGAAGCGGCGACCCCGACGCTCAGGCAGCCGGCGAACCTTCCCTCGGCGACACCCGCCTCGGAATCGTCGACCTTGACGACGCGACTCAAGGGCCAGACGCCGAGCTCCGCGCAGGTCTTGTAGATCATCAACGGAGTCGGCCGCCCCCGCGGCGTCTCTCCGGAGCACACGAGGTGCTCGGGCGCATAGCCCTGCGCCGCGGCGCGCTCGATCACC
Source organism: Pseudomonadota bacterium (assembly GCA_021808035.1). Taxonomy (GTDB): domain Bacteria; phylum Pseudomonadota; class Gammaproteobacteria; order Steroidobacterales; family Steroidobacteraceae; genus Bog-1198. The sequence goes on along the minus strand of JAKBCG010000058.1, from coordinate 9,993 downwards.
GGTGCCATCATTTCCCGGGTGTAGCCGGTCGACGAGGCGATCCGGACGCCCGCCGCACGCAGCGCCGCGACCGTCGTCGCGACGCCGTCGATCAGGGTCGCCGTCCGGGCCGCGCGCTCGCGCATCAGCGGGCCGAGTTCGCGTACCAGCGATTCGCAGTCGGCGGCGCTCGCCGGCGCGCCGTTCGCCGCGATCCACGCGGCGGCGATCGCGGGCTCGTCGAGCAGGGCGCGCACGTGATCGGCTTTCGCCTTGCCCATGTCGCGGCGAACCTGAGCTTCGGTCAGGGACACGCCGTGCCGGCGGAACGCCTCCAGCAAGGCGTCGACCGGTGCGCGGCAGCCGAAGTCCACGGTCGTGCCGGCCCAGTCGAAGATCACCAGTTCGAAGTGTTCTGCGAGATTCACGGTTGCGGGCTCCTCATCGATCGCGGTGTGGGTCCGGCGGCTCGCCGGCGACGGGCTCGCGGTATCGCGTCAGCGCGTCACCGAGCGCGTTGCGAAGCGGCTCGAGCCACGGCTCGTAATGTCTCCACTGACTCAAGCCATCGCGGTAGATCGGTCGTCGGACCTGCTCGGAACTCGGCGTCCGTACACTGCGATCGCTCTTGTAGAACTCCAGGCAAGCCGGCTCGAACGGCAACTCGCAGAACTCGAGGATCCGTCGGGCGCTGCCCTCGAGGTCGGCGACGACGTCTTCGTGCAGCACGCGCAGGACCTTGCCCGGTAGCACCGCATCCCAGTGGCGCATCAATTCCAGGTACGTACGGTAGTAGCGCGCGACGTCGTCGATCGAATAGCTGAACTCCTGACCGTTCGCGAACAACTGCTTGAGGTTGCCGAAGCAGCAGGCCATCGGCTCGCGCCGCGCATCGATGATCTTCGCGTTGGGCAGCATCAGTTGGATCAGGCCGACGTGCCTGAAATTGTTCGGCATCTTGTCGATGAAGCGTGGTCGATCGGTGCGATGCGCGCGGGTGTCGGTCAGGTAGCGCTCGCCGAGTCGGCGGAACTCGGTCGCCGGCATCGTCGAGAGCACGCGAGGGTAACGCGGATCGCCGAGGTCCGGCTCGCGCCCCTGCAGCTCGAGCACGATGCGCGGCACGTCGGCGAGCTCCTGGGTGCCCTCGACCTGTGTATGCGACGCGAGGATCTGTTCGATCAGTGTCGAGCCGGACCGCGGCAGACCGACGATGAAGATCGGCGAGGGATCGTCCGCGCCCCATCCGGCCCGGGCGGCGAAGAAATCGCGCGTGCACACCGCGATCTGGCCCCGGGTGTTGTTCTCGATGACTTCCGGGCGATATCGGCTCGCCGAGCGCTTCAGCGCATTGCCGCGTTCGTAGTGGCGCCACGAGTCGGCGTAATTCGCGCGGTCCTCGAACGCCTTGCCGAGCGCGAAGCACAGGTGGATCCGGTCCTCGATCCCGAGATCGAACCGCGCCTCGAGCGCGCGCATTCTGGCGATCTCTTCGTCTTCGAATCGATAGGTCTTGAGGTTCGCGAGGCTCCAGTACGCATCGCCGAAATCCGGGCGCGCGGCAGCGGCGGCCCGATAGGCTGCGATTGCCGCGTCGCGATCGCCCACCGTCTTCAGCACGTGCGCGAGCGACAGCAACAGGTCCGCGGACCCGGGAGTCTCCGCGAGCAACTCGCGGTACAGGTCGATCGCGCGGGAATGCTCGCCGAGGCCGACGCAGGTGGCCGCGAACAGCGCGCGGTAGCTGCGGTGCCGGGGCTCCTCGGCGAGCAGGATCTCCAGCTGGGCACGCGCCTCGCGATACTTGTGGCGCTCGACCAGCACGAACGCATGGTCGTGCCGGGCCGCGCGGTACCCGGGGGCCAGTTCGAGCACGGCACCGAGCAGCAACTCCGCGTCGTCGAGGACCTGACGCGCGATGCCGATCCGCGCGAGCAGGCGCATCGCTTCGATGTCGTCGCCCTTCTGCAGCAAGCGAGCGCGCACCAGGTCCTCGGCCGGCCCGAGGTCCCGGTCGGCGAACAGTGCAGTCGCCCGGACCACTTCCGGCGCGAGGCGGCTCAAGGTCGCGACGTGTTCCGCCGCGGTATCGGCGTTCGCGCGATCCCCGCTGATCCGCCAGAGGCGCTCGAGCATCGCCCAGCTGTTCGGCAGCGCCGGATTCGAGTTCACTGCACGCAGCAAGCAGTCGATCGCGCGCGACGCGTCGCGCAGCGCGACGTAACACAGTCCGCGCTCCTCGTGCAGGCGACTGAATTGCGGGTGCGTGCGCTCGAGTCGCTCGAGCGTCGCGAGTGCATCCGCAGTGCGGCGCAGGTGCCGCTGGCTGAACGCGATCGCGTACAACACGTCGCGATTCTCGGGGACCGTCGCCGCGAGCGCCTCGGCGGCGGCGAGCGCCTGCGCGTGTCGACCGGCGCGTGCCAGATCGCGAATTCGCCGAACCTCGCACTCGATCGGGCTGTCTTCGCTGGACGCGGGCGCGGACGCGGCGGTGGCGGAGGTCATGCGACTCCAGAAAAGGGGAAGGCGGCGGGCCCCGTGGGCCCGCCGCCGATTCTAGCCGAACCGATCGGGATCCCGGGCGCGGTGTTCAGAATCGGTAACCGACCTTCACGCCGATCACCCGGGGTCGCAGCGGCACCTCCGACTTGATGAACTGAGACGAGGAGGTGAACAGGCTCGCGTCCGAATTGGACAGGTTCTGCCCGTACACCTCGGCGGTCCACGCGCCCTTCGCGACGCCGACCGAGCCGTCGTAGGTCGTGTATCCCGGCTGATCGTATTTCAGCCACGTCGTGTACGGGACCTGCACGGTGTCGCCGTTCACGAAGCTCGCCGGTTCGTTGGTCATGTGACCGATGTGGTTCGCGCCGATCATCACGAATCCCCGATACGCCTCGTAGTTCCAGTCGTAGCGGGCCCGGAGGTTGAACTCCTGCGACGGAGAGAACGCCGGCCGGGTGTTCAGCGCGCCGAACGGGTTCGGGAACGGCGCGCCCTTGACCTCGGTGATGCACTGACCGAAGTTCGGCGACTTCACGCCGGCGGAGCTCACGTAGTTGTCGATCAGGCAGGGCGAGGAGGACTGGTTCGCGCTGTTCCAGGAGCCCGACCCCTGCAGCGTGAAGCCGCCGGGGAGCTTCGCGACGAACTGCAGCTCGAAGCCGTCGATCCGATAGTTCGGGCCGTTCACGACGAAAGTCGTGTTGCCGAGGATCGTCGGATCGAACAGCGCGAATTGCACGTCGTTCCAGTCCATCCGATAGAACGATCCGTTCAGCAACAGGTGATGGTCGAGCATCTCCGCCTTCCAGCCGATCTCGTTGTTGGTCAGCGAGTCCGGCTTGTAGCTGAGCGGAGAGGAGTACTGCGGCACGCCGTTCGCGTCCTTCGCCTTGTTCGCGACGGTCCGGTTGAACCCGCCCGGGCGGAATCCTTGCGAGAACGTGTAGTAGAGCATGATGTCCGGGGTCACGTGCCAGGTGACGTTCGCGCGGCCCTTGACGCCGGTGTAGACCGCGTTCTCGTGCTCGGCATTGATGCTGGTCGCGCCGGCGTAGCAACCGTTCGGCACGTCGGCGCACGCGAGCGGGGTCGTGTACTTCGAGCCGACCTCGTCCTCGCTGTAGCGGTAGTAGCGGGCGCCGCCGGTGATCGTCAGCACCTTCGGGACGATGTCGTAGTCCATCGATGCGAACACCGCGGTCTGCTTGTAGCCGCGGCGAATGTCCTCGCCGAACGCGACGTTGTCGTTCCGCACGCTCGGGTCCGACGCATACGCACCGGGGAACGGACCGACGTTTCCGACGCACGGCAAGCCGCCGGCGAGCGCGTTCGCGAGATTCGTCGGCGTGCACGAAGGGATCGTCTTGTAGAGGAAGTTCATGTTGTCGTAGATCTCGAAATCCTCCCAGAACAGGCCGACGATCCCGCGGGTCCGCCAGTTGCTCGGCGTGCTCAGCCGGAACTCGTTGCTCAGGTGGGTATTCTTGACCTGGTCGTGCCACGAGGTGATCGGCGAGTAGCAGGTCGGCACCGTCGACGACGGCGTCCCGGAGCCGAAGCCCGAGCCGCCGCTGCACGTGTAGTAGAAGCCGTAGGCGCTGCGCGTGTAGTTCGAATAATCGTTGGTCTGGTCGATGTGGCGGACGAGATAGCCGGCCGTGTAGACGGCGTGCAGCGCGCCGAGCTTGCCGTTCACCGTGAACGCGGTGTTCTCGAATCGATCCTTGTTCACCGCGGGCACGAACGCGGTCACTTCCCACGGACCGAGCTTCTGGCCGTCGGAGCCGATCGGGTACTGAGTCGACAGGCCGTCGGCCTCCATGTCCTGGTAGCTCTGGGTGATCAGTGCGTTCCAGTCGTCGTTGATCTTATAGAGGAGTTCCGCCCGGACGCCGCCGTACTGGACCGGATTCGACGCGCGTCCCGCGATCGCGTAGTTGTTCGCGACCTGGTTCGCCGCGGGCACGCAGAAGCCGGTGTTCGTCGGCAGTCCGTTGGGGCACAGGCCGTTCGCGCCCGGCCGCACGCCACCGTAATAGTTGCCGGTGTCGTTGTTGCTGCGCGTGAACGTGCTGGCGACGTTGGTGATGTACCCACCGCGCCGGTCGTCGTAGATCACCACGCGTGCCGCGAGCTTGTGGTCGACCAGGGGTGCGTTCAACACCGCGCTCACCGCGTGGTTCGGGTCGCCGTGCGCGGTCACGCCGTAGCTCGCCTCGGTGACGCCCTCGGTGCGGTCGAGCACCGGCTTGTTCGTGATGTAACGGATCGCACCGGCCTCGGCTCCGCCGCCGAACAACGTGCCCTGCGGTCCCTCGAGCACCTCGATGCGCTGCATGTCCACCATGTAGACGTCGAGATTGCGCGCCGGAAATTGCAGCGACTGATCATCGAGGTAGGTCGCGACGTTCGGGAACGACGCGAAGGTCGCGCTCGATTGATTGCCGGCGAATCCCGCGCTCATCCCGCGCATGAAGATGCTGCCCTGGCCCGGGCCGTTCGATCCGAAGGTCACGTTCGGTAGATACTTCAGCACGTCGTCGAAGGTCGTCACGCTGAGCTGATTGAGCTGGGCGCCGGTGATCGCCTGGATCGTGATCGGCACGTCCTGGACCGACTGGGCGCGTCGTTGCGCGGTCACCACGATCTCCTGGAGCGCCGAGCCCGACGCCGGGTCCGAGGTCGACGCGGCGGTCGGACTCGGGCCTTGATCGGTCGCCGCGAGCGCGTTCACCGCGCTACCGCCGAGGATCGCCGCGATCGCGATACCGAGCTTCATTCTGCTGTTCAATGGAGTCTCCCTGGATGCATGTGTTGACGGATCCGAGTCTGGCGCCCGGGGTCTCCGGTGCGCGGCGGCGCGTACCGCGTCGCGCGGGTTGCGCGCGGGGTCGGTCGAACCGCTATCGCCCAATTGTGTTGAATGCACGATGGTGTTTTGACGACACGCGGATGACGGATCCGTGACACGGTGTGCGACGCCGAGAAAGCCGTGCGGGTGGTTCGCGGTGGTGATAACGTCTCGCGCCGATGCGTTCGGCACGCGAGGATCGGACATGCGACGGATCGAAGAGGCTGCGCGCTCGCTTGACGTGGTTCTCGAGACCGACGTGCTCGTGGTCGGCAGCGGTCCCGGCGGACTCGCGGCGGCCCTCGCCGCCGCACGGGCCGGCGCGCGCACTGCGTTGCTCGACCGGTATGGGTGCTTCGGCGGGAACATGACCCAGGTCGGCGTCGAGGGCTTCGCGTGGTACCGGCACGAGCGCACGGTCGACTGCGAGGGCATCGGCATCGAGTTCGAGCAACGTGCGAAGGCGATGGGTGCGGCATTGCCGGAGCCGCAGTCGATCAGCCACGCACTCGACGCCGAAATGTTCAAGTGGGTCGCCGATACGCTCGTCGAGGAGGCCGGGATCACTCCGCTGCTGCATCGCTGGTGTGTCGCGCCGATCATGGAGGGCGACGCGATACTCGGCGTGATCACCGAGAGCAAGGCCGGGCGCGAGGCGATCCTCGCGAAGCGTGTGATCGACGCGACCGGCGACGCGGATGTGGCGGTGCGTGCCGGCGCACCGTTTCGCAGGACCCCGAAGCGGGAGATGATGGCCGTGTCGGTGATGTTCTCGATGAGCGGCGTCGACAAGCGACGGTTCATCGACGCGGTCAAGGCCGACCCCCAGACCTATGCCGACTGGTCCGGCAACGGCGAGTGGGAGTACGAGACGACCGGCAAGGAGGACACCCTGTTCTCGCCGTTCCTGCGTAAGCCGTTCCAGCAGGCGCTCGCGGCCGGCCTGATCCCGTCGAGTCTGCACACGATCGCCGGCACCTGGGGGAGCGTCACCGACCAGGGGGATCTGACGTACCTGAACCTGGTGCACGTTCCCGAAATCGACGGGACCGACCCGGTTGACCTCACCGTCGGCGAGATCCGGGGCCGGCGAGAGGCGATCCATGCGCTGAACGCGCTGCGCGGGTTCATGCCGGGCTGTGAGCATGCCAAGCTGCGTAACTTCGGGATGACCCTCGGGATCCGCGATACCCGCAAGATCGATGCGCTCTACAACCTGACCGGCGCCGACGTGCGAGAGCAAGGGCGATTCGAGGATGCGATCGGCATCTTTCCGGAATTCGTAGACGGTTACGGGGTCTTGATCCTGCCGACCACGGGACGCTACTGGCAGGTGCCGTATCGTGCACTCGTGCCTCGTCGGGTCCGCAACCTGCTGGTCGCAGGACGGGCGATCGGCGGCGACAAGATCTCGCACGCGTCCGCGCGCAACATGATGTGCTGTGCGGTCGGCGGCCAGGGCGCCGGCGTCGCCGCCGCAATCTCGATCCGCCGCGACGAGCCCCTCGACCGGCTCACGATCGAGACGGTGCAATCGGAGCTCGTGCGCCAGGGCGCGCGGATCCGGTGAGCGCCGGACCATCGGGCGGCGACGGCGCCGAGACCGACGGACCGTCGCCGCTGCGCTGGTGGGTGCTCGCGTTCGCGGCGCTCGCCGTGTCGAGCAGCTACTACGAAGACGACGTGATCGGTCCGATCGCAGACCTGCTGGTGCGGCAGCGAGGCTTCCACCAATCCCAACTCGGAATGCTCAACGGCATCATCAGCGTGCCGAACGCGGTGCTCGCGCTCGCGAGCGGCGTATTGATCGATCGACTGGGGCCCGCGCGCGTCGCGGTAGGATCCGCGGCGGTCGGCGTGATCGGTGCAGGGCTCACCGCGATCGGCGAGCCCTACGGCTTGATGGTGTTCGGCCGATTCCTGTTTGGGATCAGCGAAGGCGCGATCTTCATCGCGCTCGTCGCTGGTCTGGCGCAGTGGTTCCCGCGACGCGGCATCGCGCTCGCGACCGCGTTGTACTTGAGTCTCGCGCGCGTCGGCTCCTACGCGGTTGACACCTCCACCGTGTGGGCGCATCGGCTGTACGCGCGCGGCTGGCAGCCGCCGTTGTGGCTTGGCGCAGGCCTCACCGCCGTCGGGCTCGCCGCGGCGATCGCCTATCAGGCGATCGATCGTCGCGCCCGGCCTCGCGCGCGTCGCACCGCGCCGGAAAGCGGTGCCTTCGACTGGCAAGCGCTCCTCCGGTTCGACCGCTCATTCTGGTACATCCTCGGGCTTCACGTGCTCTATGCGGCGGTGTTCTTCCCGTTCCGCACCACGTACGCAATCGAGTACTTCCAACAAGTCAAGGGTTTGAGCCTGCAGCGCGCGGGGCTCGCAAACAGCTGGGTCTTCTTCGCCGCGATCTTCGCGACTCCGATCTTCGGGCTCCTCGCGGATCGCATCGGGCATCGCGCGTCGATGCTCGTCTGGGGGACCGTGCTGTTGCCAGCGACGTTCGTGCTGCTCGCGCTGACCGATTGGAACCTGTGGATCTCGACGGCGATGATGGGCGTGAGTTTCGCGCTCGTGCCGGCGGTGATCTGGCCGGCGACCACGCTGATCGTCGAGCCCGCGCGGCTCGGCGCGGCGCTCGGTCTGATCACGCTCCTGCAGGCTCTGGCGATGGCGGGCTCCAATCTGATCGCCGGGTGGCTCGCCGACCGCGCCGGGGCGGGGGCAGCGAATCCCGCGGGTTACGCACCGATGCTCGCGTTCTTTTTTCTGATGGCGCTTGCGGCGCTCGCGTCGGCGCTCGCACTTTGGCATCGGGAACGAGGACCCGGCGGGCATGGCCTGGAGTAGATCGGCCGGCGAAGACCCCAGACGGTGCCGCGGCGCTCAAGGGTTGCGCTGTCTGGCGGGCAGCTCGACCCGAAGTCCTTCCAGTCCGGGCTCGATCTTGATCTGGCACGCGAGCCGGCTGCGCGGGTCGCGATCGAGGACTCGTCGCAGCGTGTCGAGTTCGTCCTCGCTCGGCGCGGCCATCCGCGACGCCCACCCGGCGTCGACATAACAGTGGCAGGTGCCGCAGCTGCACATCCCGCCGCAGAAGCCGACGATGCTGGGCACCGCGTTCTCGACCGCGGTCTCCATCAGCGTCGCGCCGGGTCGCGCCTCGACCGTCTGGGAAGCGCCCGTCGCGTCGACGAACGTGACCTTGATCATCGGAACCCCCGGATCCTCCGGAAACGTGCGCTCGAGGATCGCGCGAAAGCGCGTCACGGCGCCAGCGTCCGGTCATCGTGGGAAATACGTATCCCCGGCCCCACCCGGGTCGAGCAGAATCCTGACGATGCACTCGCCAGGCGCCGCCGTCCCGGTGCCGGAGCCGCCGGAGTCGTTCGATCTCGGCGCTTCGGAGGAAACCCTTGCCAAGATCCGCGATTGGCTGCCGGTCTATGGGGACTTCTTTCGCGTGTATTCCCCCCGCCGCCGGGTCTACAGCTACGTCGTGAACGACCCGGAGGCGGTGAAGCGCGTGTTGCTCACCAATCATCGCAACTACGTCAAGGGGGTCGGCACCGATCAGATCTCGATCCTGCTCGGCCGGGGCATCATGACCAGCAGCGGCGACGACTGGCAGCGGCAGCGCCGGATGCTGCAGCCGGCATTCCACCGGCGCGTGCTGTCGGGTTTTGGCGGCGCGATCGCGCAGACCAACGAGGAATACGCGTCGCGCTGGGATGCGGTCGCGCGCCACGGCGTGCCGCTGAACGTGACCGAAGCGGCGAGCGAGCTGACGCTCGACATCAATCTGCGCGCGATCTTCGGCGACGATCTCGCGCTGATCCGCGAGCGCTTCGGCGCGAACCCGTTCTCGATCGTGCACACCGAGGCGGACCGGGACCTGCGATTCGCCTACCGGATCCGCTCCCTCGGCACCATCCTGCAGGAATTGATCGACCGGCGTCGGGCGAATCCGCAGGAGAAGCGCGTCGATTTCTTCGAGATGGCGCTCGAGGCGGAGGACAAGGAGACCGGCGAGCGCATGAGCGACCGGCAACTGATCGACGAACTGATCACGCTGGTCGTCGCCGGGCACGAGACCACCGCGTCGGCGCTCACCTGGACCTGGTATCTGCTCGGGCGGCATCCCGAGATCCAGGAGGAACTCGCCGCGTCGACCCTGGGGTTGCCGGCGCTCTCGACGCTCGGTCTCGAGGGCCTCGAGGGATGGGCGGTCGGACAACAGGTGATCAAGGAATCCTTGCGGCTGTGTCCGCCGGGCTGGATGATCGCCCGCCGTACGGTCGCGCCGGACGTGTTGCACGGCGTCGCGCTGGCGGCTGCGACCGACGTCTTCATCAGTCCGTATTTCCTGCACCGGCATCCGGCGCACTGGCAGGACCCGGAGCGCTTCGATCCGTCCCGTTTCGCTCCGGCGGCGGAGGCTGCGCGCCACCGTTTCGTGTACATCCCGTTCGGCGTGGGACCGCGGCATTGCATCGGCGAGGCGCTCGCGACCTTCGAGATGGCGACGCACCTCGCGGTGATGAGCCGGCGGTTCCGCCTGACGCCGGTCTCCGACGAGACTCCGCGCATCGAGGCGCGGATCAACTACCGCCTGCGCTCCGACCTCTCGATGTGGATCGAACCGCGCTGAGACCGCGTCC
>JAKBCG010000057.1 GCA_021808035.1 Pseudomonadota bacterium | reverse complement strand
GCGCGCGCAGCGTCGTCGGGCCGCCCGCGCCCTGTGCCCGCAGCGCGGCGAGCGTCGCGCGCGCATCGCCCTCGCTCTTTTCAGCGGCGGCGACCTGCGTTTCGGTCGCGAGGCGCGCGGCGAACAACTGGCGCGTTCGCACGAGCGCATCGCGCGCGACCTGCTCGGCCGACACGGCCGCCCGATAGGCGGCCGCGGTCGTCGGCGTCGGCTCGAGCTCGACGAGCGCGGCGCCCTTCGCGACCGATTGTCCGGTGTGCACGTACACGGCCGCGACCCGCGCGGCGCCCGGCGCCATCAGCGCGAGCCGGGCATCGGGGGCCGGACGGGCCCGACCGTAGACGACGATGGTGCGCGGCAGGCGGCCGCGCACGAGCGGGACCGTCCGCACGAGCACGCTGACCGAGTCGTCGGCGGTGGCGGCCGGCAGCGCGCCGTGGCACACCGCACCGAGGGCCGCGGCGGTGGCCGCGGCGATCCAGGAAACGCGTTTCATGTTGGGTTCGCCTCGTGGCCGGCGACGACCGCCGGTTCGACTTGGGTGCCGGTCAAGGTCGCGAGCGCGATCGAGTCGGACCACAGGGATTGCAGCACGTCGATCCGGTTGCCGGCCGCGCCGAGGTAGGCGCCGACCAGGCCGAGATAGCCCGCGGCCGGATAGTTCCCCGCGCGGTAGGCGCGGCGCGCGGCGCTCACCGTGCGCGCGAGCCGCGGGACCCGCCGGTCGAGATCCGCGAGCTGCGCGTGGAGTCGCCGCATGTCGCTCCACAGCTGCCAGACCTCCGCGGTCGACTGATCGAGCCGTGCGAGGTATTCGGCGCGCAACTGCGCCCGCGTCGCACGCTGGATCGCGATCTCGCCCTGGCCGCGATCGAACAGTGGCAGGTCGAAGGACACCGCGTCCCCTAACGAGTGCACGTCGGAGAAGTCGCGTGCCCGGTTCACGCCGATCACGACGTTCGGGAACTGCGACAGCACCGCGATCCGCACCTGCTCTTCCTGGCTCGCGTAGCCGGCCCGGAGCGCGACGAGGTCCGGGCGGCGCTCGGTCAAGCGCCGCGCGGCCGCCGCGACCGCGGCACGGCTCAGGATCGGTGGCGCCGGCAGCGGGGCGAGCGGGATCCGCACCGCCGGCGCGAGACCGAGCAGCGCGCGCAGCGCGCGGGCGCTTTGGTTCGCATCGCGCGCGGCGGCGGCGGCCTGGGCGCGAACCGAGATCACGATCGCCTGGTCCGTATCCGCCTGGTCGCGGGCGATGTTGCCTTGGGCGAGTGCGCGCTGCGAACGCGCGGCTGCGCGCGTGAACGCCGCGGCCGCCGGCGCGAGCATCGCGCGCCGCTGCTCCGCGAGCGCCTGCGCGACGTACAACAAGCGTGCCTCGGCGACCGTCTGCCACTCCAGCCACAGAAGTTGCTCGCGCGCCTGTCGCAACGATGCCCGCGCCGCCGCGTGGCGGCTGTGCTGGGTGAGGAGCGCGCGTAGGTCGATCGACAGCCCGAAGCCGTAGGCGTGGTATTCCGGGTAGCGGGGATCGGCCGGTGCGTTCACCCGGTCGATCGGCCGGTCGCTGCTGAAATTGAACTGCGGGTTCGGCAGGATCCCCGCCGCGAACGCTTGGGCGCGGGCGACCCCGAGCCGCGCGCGGGCCGCGTTCAAGTCGGGGTTGTTGAGCACCGCGAGCGTCGCGACCTCGGTCAGGTCGAGCGGCCGGCGTGCGCTCCCCGGCAGGCGCGCGGCGAGCTCGGGGCCGTGCGGCAGCGGCAGCGGATGGTAGACCGCGCAGCCGCCGGCGGCGAGCACGGTCGCGAGCAGGGCGGCGAGCAGCGGTGGCCGCGCCGGCCGGCGCCGCGCATTCGCTCCACTGCTGATCGAGCGCAAGACCGTGGTATGCGACATCGGCTCCGTCTCCTGCGTGGCGCGCATTATGGCAGGTCTGACTTAGCCGAGGCTGAGGCCCGCAACGGCGGCGAGAGGCCGGCGCGCCCGGGCCTCGGACGCGCCGGCGTTCCCCGATCAGTCGTGGTGCGGCCCCTCGACGCTGTTCTCGAGCACCTTGCCGGTCTTCGCATCGACACCCACTTCGCGCAGACCGTGCCCGACCTGGATGTCGAAGCTGTAACGCAGGCCGCTGCCGCCGCGTTCCCGTTCGAGCTCTTGACTGACGATCTTGCCGCCGGGGAGGACGTGCAACGCGGTGGCACGCGCCTGCTGCAGCGTAATCTTCGCCTCCTTGAGATATTGGTGCCCGGCCAGCGGCTTCGCCGAGGCGATCGTCGCCAGGCCGATCAACAGCACACCCGTCAACCCTATCGATTTCGTGTTCATGAGTACCTCCTGTTGACGCCAGCATGCCTCGGGCGACTTAGCTTGGACTGAGGGTGCGGTCCCTATCACCGATCCCGCGGATCCGGGTAAGGTACCGGCCATGCGGATCTTGTTGGTCGAGGACGATCCCATGCTCGGCGCGGCGACCCAGCAGGCCTTGCGCGATGCCGGCCATGCGGTCGACTGGGTGCGCGACGGCGCGGCGGCACTCGCCGGCGCGGCCGCCGTGCCCTATGAGGCCTTGCTGCTCGATCTCGGTCTGCCGCGGCGGGACGGCCTTGCGGTGCTCGGCAGCTTGCGTCAGAGCGGCAACGAGTTGCCGGTCCTGATCGTGACCGCGCGGGACGGCGTCGAGGAGCGGATTCGCGGCCTCGATCTCGGCGCCGACGACTATCTGGTCAAGCCGTTCGAGGCCGGCGAACTGCTCGCGCGCCTGCGCGCGGTCGTACGGCGCAAGGGCGGGCAGGGTCGGCCGGTGCTCGGCAACGGCGTGATCGAGCTCGATCCGGCGACCCGCGAGGTGCGTCATGCCGGAGTGTCGGTGCGCCTTTCGAACCGCGAGTTCGCGTTGCTGCATGCGTTGCTGCTGCGCCCGGGCGCGCTGCTGTCGCGCAGCGAGCTCGAGGAGCGCATCTACGGCTGGGGCGAGGAGGTGGAGAGCAACGCGGTCGAATATCTGATCCACAGCCTTCGCAAGAAGCTCGGTGCCGCGGTGATCAAGAACGTCCGCGGGGTCGGCTGGATGGTCGACCGCGACCTGCCGCGCGATCGCGGAGCGGGTCCGTGAGCCGGCTCGGCCGCTGGCGGGAACGAGCCCGGCACTCGCTGCTGTTCGGGCTGTGGGGCTGGATCACGGCGATCCTGATCCTGGTCGCGCTCGGCACGGCGTCGGTGTCATCGCTCCTCGGCTTCCAGGAGGCGAAGGAGTTGCAGGACCAGCAGCTCCGGCAGGTCGCGCTGCTCGTGCACCGATGGAATCCGCTGCCGCCGACGGTCCTCGCGCCGCGCGGCAACGACGTCGACGCCGACACGGCGATCGTCATTCAGCGCGTCGGCACCGGCGCCGCCGCGGGCAAGCTCCGCATTCCGCGCAGGCTTGCGGACGGAATGCACACGCTCACTGCGGACCGCCGGCATTGGCGCGTGTTCGTGAGCACCGGGCGCGCCGGCCGGATCGCGGTCGCGCAACGCACCGCGCTGCGTACCGAGGCCGCGCTCGACAGCGCCCAGTACGCGCTGTTCCCGGTGCTCGCGCTGATCCCGGTGCTGGTGCTGCTGTCGGCCTGGGTCGTGCGCCGCGGCCTGCGACCGGTGCACGCGCTCGCGGCCCAGATCGACGCGCGCGGCGACGATCGCCTGGACCGTTTGCCGGTCGAGGACGTGCCGAATGAAATGCGACCGTTCATCGCATCGATCAACCGGCTGCTCACGCGTTTGGCGACCTTGCTCGACACGGAGCGGCGCTTCGTCGCCGATGCGGCCCACGAACTGCGCACGCCGATCGCCGCGCTGAGTCTGCAGGTCGACAATCTCGCCCACGCGGATCTGCCGGCCGACACGCGCGAACGCCTGCGCAACGTGCAGCAGGCGCTCGCCCGCACCCGCGCCGTCACCGAGCAGCTCTTGAGTCTCGCGCGGGCCCAATCCGGGCGCGCGCTCGCGCGCCGGGTCGTCGACCCGGCGGCGGTGCTGCGCCAGGTCGTCGCCGATCTGCTGCCCCTCGCCGAGCAGCGCCACGTCGATCTCGGCATGAACCGCGACGAGGGCGCGCCGATCGCGACCGAACCGACGCAGCTCTACACGCTGCTGCGCAACGCGCTCGACAATGCGTTGCGCTACACGCCGGAGGGCGGCCGGGTCGAGCTGGCGATCTATTCCGAGCGGGACGCTGCGGATACGGCGGCGCGCACGGTGATCGAGATCGTCGACTCCGGCCCGGGCATCGCCGCCGAGGACCTCGAGCGTGCGTTCGAACCCTTCGAGCGTCTCGACGACTCGGCCGACACCCCGGGCAGCGGGCTCGGGCTCGCGATCATGCGGCGCATCGCCGCCAATCTCGGCGGCCGCCTGGCGATCGACAACCGCGCCGAGGGTGGCCTGCGCGTGCGTTACAGCGAGCCGAGCGTGGTCGCGGGGTTGGGGCCTGCAATGCCGTTATCGGACCGACCCACCGGCTGATCATCCGTGCCCCGAAAAGTTGTATACTCAACATTGACTATTCGGTATCCGCCGCCCGGATGGCCGGGCGGCGCATCAACCCGGCGAAGAGAGCGATCGATCGTCATGCCACGGCAAATTTCGAAGGCTGCGCGAGTGCCTTTGTACGAGCGGATCAAGGAGCACGTCGCGTCCCGGATCAAGAGCGGCGAGTGGGCGCCGGGAACCCGGCTCCCTTCCGAGCATGAACTGGTGGCGACCCTGGGTGTCTCGCGGATGACGGTGCATCGCGCGTTCCGCGAGCTGGGTGCGGAGGGATTGGTCGCCCGGGTACAGGGGCGGGGCACGTTCGCCGCCAGCCCCCGACCCCAGTCGTCGCTGATCGAGATTCGGGACATCGCCGATGAAATCGCCGCCCGAGGCCACTCGCATTCGGTACGGTTGATCCGACTCGAACCCGTCAGAGCGGACCAAGCCCTGGCGGATGCGTTCGACACGAGGGTGGGTGGACGTTTGTTCCATTCGGTGATGGTCCACGCGGAAGACGGCGTACCCATCCAATACGAGGAACGCATGGTCACGCCGTTCTTCGCGCCACAATACCTCGAGCAAGACTTCGCGACGGTGAGCACCACCAAATACCTGCAAGGGATCGCCAATCCGACGCAGATCATGCATGAGGTGTTCGCGATCTGTCCGCGCGCGGAGATCTGCCGGGAGCTCGAGATCGGCCCGAACGAGGCCTGTCTGCAGCTCGTCCGGCGGACGTGGGTGAACGGCGTGCCGGCCACCAAGACCTGGTTCACCTATCCGGGGTCGCGATACAGCCTCGCGGGCCGCTACGACCTCGCGCGCTCCTGACGGCCGATGACCCTCCGCGACGCGTGCTATGCTCTCCGCGCCAAGTAATAGTATATACAACTAGATGGGAGGTCCCGTGGCGAATCAACCGGTCAGCGGCTTGTGAGCTCTCCTGTCACCGGACCGGCGCGCGCGCGGATCCTGGAACGTCGGGCGATCGATTTCGTCCCTGAGATCGAGCGCCACGGGACGATCCATTCGCTGTTCACGCTGTTCTTCGTCGGCAATCTACAGATCACGGCGGTGGCGGTCGGCCTCATCCCGCTGCAGTTGGGACTCGGGTTCGGCGCGACTCTCGCCGCGATCGCGGTCGGCAACCTGCTCGGGGCGCTGGTGATGGCCGCGCATGCGGCACAAGGCCCGCGGATCGGCATTCCACAGATGATCCAGAGCCGGGCGCAATTCGGCGTGCTGGGCGCGAACGTGCCGCTCGCCTTCGTCGTCGTCATGTATCTGGGGTTCTTCTCGGGAAGCGCAATCCTGGGCGGCAGCGCGCTCGCGCAGCTGTTCGGACTGCGCCGCATCAGCGGAATCATCGCGATGGACGCATTGACCGTCGTCCTGCTCGCGCTCGGTCACGATGCGATTCACCGTTATGCGCGCTGGACGACGTGGCTGATCGGGGGCGTGTTCCTGTTCGCGACGATCCGGGCGACCGGTCTGTATGCGCAGCATGGCGCCGCGGGGTCCGCCGCGGGATGGCCGCGTATCGGCACCTGGTTCATGGGGATGTCGCTGTTCGCGACCTGGCAGATCACCTACGGACCCTATGTGGCCGACTATTCGCGCTACCTGCCCGCCTCGACCTCCGGATTCAAGGTGTTTGCCA
Source organism: Pseudomonadota bacterium (assembly GCA_021808035.1). Lineage (GTDB taxonomy): Bacteria > Pseudomonadota > Gammaproteobacteria > Steroidobacterales > Steroidobacteraceae > Bog-1198. The sequence goes on along the minus strand of JAKBCG010000057.1, from coordinate 4,616 downwards.
GCACCTACGCGGGCTCGGCGCTCGGCTCGATCTGGGCGATGACGCTCGGCGCCCTGTTGGGCGCGGTCGCTCATGGCCTCGCGATGACGAACCCGACGGCCGCCTTCGCCGCGCTCATCGGGGGGGCGGGTCCCGGGGGCGTTGCGCGCACCGTCGCCCTCGCCACCGTCGTCGCCGGGATCTTGATCGCCAATTCGTTGAACCTGTACGGGGGGAGCCTGTCGACCTTGACGATACTCAGCACCAATCGTCGATGGCACCAGGGAACGCTGCGCCATGGGCGTTGGTATCGGCTCGGCCTCGGGATCTCGGGAGCGGTGATCGGCACCGTCGTCGCCGCGTTGGGGGCAGGGCGGGTGCTCGGGTTCTTGAACGACCTGTTGCTGCTGCTGATGTACGTGTTCGTGCCGTGGTCCGCGATCAACCTGACCGACTTCTTCCTCGTGCGGCACGGAACCTACTCGATCGTGGACATCTACGATCGAGCCGGTCGATATGGCGCCTGGGGCGCGGACGCGCTCTGGGTATTGGCGGCGTCGATCGCCGCCGAGGTGCCGTTCATGAACCTGCCGTTCTTCGTGGGTCCGGTGGCGCGGTGGCTGGGAGGCGCCGACGTCACCTGGATCGTCGGTCTCTCGGTCGCGGCGCCGGCCTATTGGTATCGGTGCCGAACCAAGAAACTTGTATAGACATCTATCTCGGGGTGTAGTAGTTTCAAAAAAGTGGGGACTTCGACCACGACAGCCCGGGGGATGGCACATGCGTAACGGAGTGGTGATGATCGGGGCCCTCTGTATGGCGTTCGGCGCGTCTGAGAGGTCATGTTTTGCAGCAAACAGCGCCGCGTTCGATTCCGGTGCGACCTTGGCGCCGGTCCTGGTGACCGCCGAGAAGGTCCGCCAGGACGTGCGCAAGGTACCCGGCAGCGTGTTCGTGCTCGGCGCCGAGCAGCTCACCTCGCAGCATATACAAGATGTCGCGGAGCTCACCCGATCGGTGCCCAACCTGTCCTTTTCGAGCCAGGGTGGCCCGGGTAACCAGAACATCGAGATCCGTGGCATCAGTTCCGCCGCGGGATCGTCCACGGTGGCCGTCTATCTGGACGACGTGCCGCTGACGGTCGTCAATCTCGATACGCAGGGCCAGGTCGAACCGTCCTTGCTGGATATCCAGCGGGTCGAGGTCCTGCGCGGTCCACAAGGGACCCTATACGGCGCCAGTTCCGAGGGTGGAACCATCCGGTACATCTCCAATCCGGTGGATCTGAATCGATTCGAGGGGCGGGTGGGCACGGACGTGTCCTGGACGCGCCACGGCGGCGTCAATTACGGCGCCAAGGGAACGGTCAACCTGCCGTTGATCGCGAACGAGCTCGGCCTGCGATTATCACTGTCGACCACGTCGAACAGCGGTTATATCGACCATTACAATCCCAATGACCCGACCCAGCTGCTCCAACGAGGAGTGAACGGCAACACCTGGAACGCGGGGACGATCGCGCTCGATTGGCACCCGAATTCGCGGCTGTCGATCGAGCCGACCTTGCTGTTCCAAAAGGTCAAGAGCGACGACCTGAACGTGGTCGATCTGGGTTCCGCCGACCCGCTCTCCCAGCACAAGCGGGTGCGCGAATGGGGTAACGACACCTTGACGGTGCCGAGCATCACGATCCATGCGGACCTGGGATTCGCAAACCTGACATCGGTCACCAGCTACTTCGATCGGTACTTCATCCGACAGGTGGATGGCACTTCGTACAATTCCGGTTACATCGGATCGTTGTTCGACGGTGCCGGACTGGCCGGGCTCGACGGCAATCTCGATGGCTATCTGATCGGCAACGTCGCCTCGCCGGTCGAATATCATGTCCGTACCACCCAGATCAGCCAGGAGCTGCGCTTGTCGTCGCAGCCTTACCACCCGGGCGGCACGCCGGTGACCTGGATTGCCGGAGTGTGGTATTCGCACCAAAAAATCGATTCGCGCGACTATGAAACCGCGCCGGGCTTGAATGCGACGATCGCGACGGTGTATGGAAGCGGCGCCCTCGACTCGCCGCCGTTCCTGCAAGCGCTGTCCGGGCCGCCGATCCCGGTATTCCCGAACGACGCCGTCTATGAGCAGAACAAGCTCTATGAGATCACCCACAAGGCGGTCTTCGGCAGCGCGACCTACCATCTGACGCCGAGCCTGCGGATCGCCGCGGGAGTGCGCTTGTCGCGCGAGAGCGCGTCGTTGCTTCGTCTCGGCGAGTTCTATTTCGCGCTCGGTTCACCGCCCGCGATCAAGATCGCGAGCACGGGCTCGGCGGTCACGCCGAGGTTCTCGATCTCCTACGACGCCAGTGCGAACACCACCGTGTACGCCATCGCGAGCAAGGGTTACCGTTCCGGGGGACCGAATCGCCCGCTCGCGTCGTTCTGCCCGGTCGAACCATCGACCTTCGGACCGGATTCGCTGTGGAACTACGAGACCGGGGTCAAATCCCGGCTGCTCGACGACCGGCTCTACGTGGAGAGCGACGTCTTCTACATCCAATGGAAGGACCTGCAGGTCGACATCAATCTGCCTTGCACCTTCGACTACATGACGAACGCCGGTTCCGCCGCGAGTTACGGCAGCGAACTCACGGTCGATTTCAAGCCGATCTCCCCGCTCACGCTGTCCTTGTCGGGTGGTTATACGCACGCGACGCTGACCAGCGACGTGCCGGCGCTCGCTATTACCAGCGGGATGGACGTGCCGGGGGTCCCGCGTTGGAGCGCCAGCCTGTCGGGCCGCTATACCAAGCGGCTCGGCAAAGGCGTCGAGGGATTCACCTCGGCCAACTGGAATTACGTCGGGCACAGCCACGGCACGGTGAGCGTCACCGACCCCGATTACAACCGGCCCGCCTATGCGGTTGCCGGGCTCAGCGTCGGTGCGAGCTACCATGACTGGCAGTACTCGCTGTTCGTCCAGAATCTGTTCGACGAGCAGAAGATCATTCAGCGACCGAATCTTCAGCAGGTGAACCGCGGTTACACGCTTCGACCCCGGACGATCGGGTTCGGAGTGACGACGAGATTCTGACCGTGGCGCTCTCGACGGTCGATCGATCCGCGGGTATCGCCGTGCTCGCCCGGCACGAGGTGCGGGATCTGCCGCGGTATCAGTCGGGGGCCCCGTCGCCGGACATCCTGGCCCGATGGAAGATCGCGGAACTCGCGCGATTGGCGAGCAACGAGAATCTGATCGGACCCAGCCCGCGGGTTCGCGAAGCCTTGTTGGCGATCCTCGACGACGTTCATCGGTATCCGGATCCCAATTGCACGGACCTGCGGATCGAACTGGCCGCGCGGCATCGCGTCCCGCCGGAGCGCATCGTCGTCGGCAATGGATCGGAAGACATCATCGAGATGCTGTGCAAGGCGTTCCTGTCGGCGACGGATCGGGTCGTCACGCTGGCGCCCGCGTTCGGGCTGCATGAGATCTTTCCTCGCATGATGGGTGCCGAGGTTCACAAGGTCCCCGTGACATCCGCCTGGCAGTTCGATGTTCCGGCGATCTCCGCGGCCCTCGAGCGGCCCGCCAAGATGCTCCTGCTGAGTACGCCGTCGAACCCGGTCGGGTGCGAGTTGTCGGACGCCGACGTCCAACGGCTGGATGCGGCTTGTCGGGCGGAGACGATATTCGTCCTGGATGAGGCGTATCACGAGTATTCCGGTGACGACCGCGGCGCGGATCGCCGGGCGACGCTGGAATCGATGGATCGGCCGTGGATCGTGCTGCGCACGCTGTCGAAGGCCTACGGCCTGGCGGGGCTGCGGGTCGGCTATGGCATCGCGTCGGACGCCGAAGTCGTTGCCTTGCTCGACCGGGTCCGCACGCCGTTCAACGTCAACCTGGCCGCTCAGGTGGCGGCGATCGCGGCGTTGCGTGACGAATCTCACCTGCGTGCCGTCGTGGCGGCGACCGGGTCGGAGCGGACCTGGATGATGGCCTCGCTCGGAAGGTTACAGCGCGAGGTACCCGCACTGCAGGTGGCCGCGTCGGCGGCGAATTTCCTGTTCATCGATACGGGACGCAATGGCAAGGCGGTCGCGCGGCAGCTGGCCACCGACGGCGTGGTCGTCAAGCCCTGGATGGACACGGGATTCGCGAACTGCATTCGCGTGACCGTCGGCCCGCGCTCGGCCAATGAACGTTTCGTGCGCCATTTCGGTGATATCGTTCGTCGGCCGGCCTCGTGACCCGGAACGCGGTGCCGCGGGCTTCCGTCGCACGCAGGGACCGATTCGATCGTGCGGTTCGGCGGCTAAGTCGCATTTAAGGTTCGCGTGGCATGATTGCGCCGGTGTGACCGGTCGTGGGACCGCGTCTCGTCGACCGTCGAATGACCATGGTGGAGGACTCGATCGATGTCGAAGCAATCCAGGCTGTTGCCGCTGATTCTCGCCTCGGTGGGTATGGTCGCCGGCGCGGGCGCCGTCGGTGCCCGTGCCCGCGCCGCCACGGCGGCGCCCGCCGTGCGGCGCGTCGCGACGATCGTGGTGCCGGGTCGACCGCTCGCGAGCTTCGACATCGGCACCGTCGATTCACGCGGCGTCTACGCGCTCTCCGATCGCTCCAACCAC
>JAKBCG010000056.1 GCA_021808035.1 Pseudomonadota bacterium | reverse complement strand
CACCGGGGCGCGCCCCGCGGTGCGCCAGCCGCGCGCCTTCCAGCCCGGCAGCCACTCGGTGATCCCGTGCATCACATATTTGGAGTCCGTATAGAGCCGCACCTGGCAGCGGCGCTTGAGCGCGAGGAGACCCTCGATCGCCGCGGTCAGTTCCATCCGATTGTTGGTGGTCTGCGGTTCGGCACCGTAGATCTCCTTGCGTTGCTCGCCGGCGATCAACAACGCACCCCACCCCCCGGGCCCGGGATTGCCGCGGCAAGCCCCGTCGGTGTAGAGCTCAACGCCGGACATGGGTCACCTGCGAGCGCGCCTCGGGCGCGGCGACGAGCACCGGCCGGCGGGCGCGCCGCCGCAGCTTCACCGGCGTCAAGGTCGCCACCCGCTTGCGCGCCTTCAGCCAGTATCCGCGCCGGGCGAGGTAGCCCTGCACCCGCTCGACGTCGAAGCCGAGCAACGCGACCCAGTCGCGCAACCGCCGCTCGGACAGCAACCGGCGGGTACCGGGCGGAAACGGCGGCCGGCGCAACAGACGGCCGAAACCGCGGCGCAGACCCCAGACGCTCCACGGATTGAATCCACAGATCAGCAGGCAGCCCTCCGCGCAGAGCACCCGCTCGGCCTCGCGCAACACCGCATACGGGTCCTCCACCCATTCCAGGGTGTGCGGTAGCAGTACGGCATCGATGCTGTCGGCGGCAAACGGCAGCGCATCGAGCGCCGCGCACAGCGTCACGCCCGGGTCGCGCCAGGACGCGACCACGCTGGTGTGCTGGGTCCGTGCGGCGCGCAGCAGGGGACTCCCGTCCCCCCAGCCGCCGACCTGGAGCAGCTCGAAACCGAACACGTCGTCGAGCGCCGGGCCGGCGAGCGCACTCTCGGCGCGAAGCACCCGTTGGCCCAATGGGCTGTCGAGCCAGGCGAGTGTCGGGGGCCGGGATGCCTGCAAAGATGACCTCTTGTACAGAAAGCTAGCGGATCGCAGATGTTACAGGTTAAATACGCAACAAAATGTCAAAGCCGAACCCTGCAATCCGCGTCAGACCGATCCGTGCGTTCGCCGACAACTATATCTGGGTGATCGAGTCCGTGGCCGCACCGGGTCGAGCGATCGTCGTCGATCCCGGTGACGCGGATCCGGTCGATGCCGATTTTAGATCACAACACATTGAATTGACTGGGATTTTGTTGACCCATCACCACCCTGACCACATCGGCGGCGTGGCCGGATTGATCGCCCGAACCCCGGTTCCGGTGTTCGGGCCGAATGATCCGCGGATGCCCGCGGGCACGCGACCGGTGGGCGATGGCTCCGTGATCGAGTTCTCGGAAATGCAGCTCTCCTTCGAGACCTGGGCCCTTCCGGGACATACTGCGAGTCACGTGGGTTACATCGGCCACGGTGCGCTGTTCTGCGGCGACACGTTGTTCAGCGCCGGTTGCGGTCGTCTATTCGAAGGGAGTCCTGAGGAGATGAACGCGTCCCTGTCCCGACTCGCCGAATTGCCGCCCGAAACGCGGGTGTATTGCGCGCATGAATACACCGCCGCGAACCTCGCGTTCGCGCTCGCGGTGGATCCGTCGAACGAGTCCGCCCGCCGCTACGACGCGGCGGTCGCCGCATGGCGCGCCGCCGGCGCGCCGACCCTGCCATCGACGATCGCGCTCGAGCGCCGCGTGAACCCGTTCCTGCGCTGCGCGAGCCCGGCGGTGCGCGAGGCCGTGGAAAGCCGCGCCGGACACGCGCTCGCCCGCTCCACCGAGGTGTTCGCGGAGCTGCGCCGCTGGAAGGACGGCTTCCGATGAGGCCGCTCGAGCGCCTGCGCCGGCTCGGCCTCGTCGGCATCCTGCTCGGGCTCTCGGCCTGCGCCCATCGCCCCGTGACGCAGACACCGAGCGCGAAGACCCTGATCCCGGCGCTGCCCGCCGCGAACGCACCGTCGCAGGTCGCGATCCCGCCGGTCGTCGCGGACCACGCGGCCCGTCCGCCCGACGACTACGCGAACCTCTGGGACCGGTTGCGCGCCGGCTTCGTGCTGCAGGAGGTCCAGGAACCCGCGATCAACGAGCAGTTGCAGTGGTTCCTGCACAATCCGCAGTTCCTGCAGCGCACGTTCCATCGGGCGCGGCTGTATCTCTACCAGGTGGTCACCCAGCTCGAAGCGCGCGGGATGCCGACCGAGTTCGCACTGCTGCCGATCGTCGAGAGCGCCTATCAACCATTCGCCTACTCGCCGAGCCACGCCGCCGGCATGTGGCAGTTCATCCCCGCGACCGGCCGTCGCTTCGGCTTGAAGCAGGACTGGTGGTTCGACGGCCGCCGCGACGTGCTCGACTCGACCCGCGCGGCGCTCGACTACTTCCAGCAGCTGCACGCGCAGTTCGGCGACTGGCTGCTCGCGATCGCCGCCTACAACATCGGCGAGGTCGCGATCCAGCACGCGGTCGACGAGAACCGCGCGGCCGGCCTGCCGACGGACTTCTGGCATTTGAAGCTCCCCGCGGAGACGCGCGCGTACGTGCCCGAACTGCTCGCGCTGAAGCGCCTGATCGCCGATCCCGAGCGCTACGGAATCGACCTGCCGCCGATTCCCGACCAGCCGTATTTCGCGGTGGTGCACGTCGGCACGCAGATCGACCTGCGGCTCGCCGCGAAACTCGCGGGTACCTCGTATCACAAGCTCGTCGAGCTCAATCCCGGCTTCAACCGCTGGGCGACCGACCCGGACGGTCCGCACCGGTTGCTGGTGCCGACCGACGACGCGACGCAGTTCGCGGCGAACTTGAAGACGATGCCGGCCGAGGATCAGGTGCACTACCTGATCCATACGGTCCGGCCGCGCGAGACCCTCACGCTGCTCGCCCGCCGCTTCGACACCACGCCGGCGGCACTGATCCGGCTGAACGGCTTGCACGGCTGGCGCCTGCGGGCCGGCGAGACGCTGCGGATCCCGGCCGCGAGCGGCTCGGTCGCGCACTCGGTCGAACTCGCCGCCGCGCGCGCCGATCGCGAGGGCGACGCACGGCGGCCTGAATGGCGCGCGATCTACCGCGTCCGCCGCGGCGACACGCTCGGCGCGATCGCACGGCGCGAACACGTGCCGCTCGCGCTGCTCGCCCGCCTGAATCACCTCGGGCGGCATGATCGCATCATCGCCGGGCAGCGCCTGCACATCGAGCGGGTCGCCTCGCGGCCGCGGGCGCGGGTGTTCCGTCACCGCGGGCGCCTGTACGCGAGCCGGCACATTCCGAAGATCCGTCACGTCCACCCGGTCCGGCGCATGACCTACCGGGTCCGCAGGGGCGACACGGTCTACAGCATCGCGCGCCAGTTCCAGGTCTCGATGCAACAACTGCGACACTGGAACGGACTGAAACACCGGCGTTTGATCCGCGCGGGCCAGCGCCTCGTGCTCTACGTGCGGCCGAATCGCCAAGAAGGATGATCGAACGATGGGTTTCCTGGCAGGCAAGCGCGCGCTGATCGTCGGTCTTGCGACCGATCGTTCGATCGCCTGGGGCATCGCGCAGGCGATGCGGCGCGAAGGCGCGGAGCTCGCGTTCTCTTACCTGGAGCGGATGGGTGACCGGGTCGTGCCGCTCGCGAAGCAGTTGGGCAGCGAGATCACCTTTCCGATGGACGTCGGCACCGACGACGACATCGCGAACGGATTTCGCCGGCTGGGCGAGCACTGGCGCCAGTTCGACGTGCTGGTGCATGCGGTCGCGTTCGCGCCGCGCGAGGCGCTCGCGGGCCGATTCGTCGATTCGACCTCGCGCGACGCGTTTCGCGTCGCGCACGAGATCTCGAGCTACAGCCTGACGGCGCTCGCGCGCGCGTCCTTGCCCTTCCTCGAAGGTCGCGCGGGCTCGATCGTGACCCTTTCCTACCTCGGCGCGATCCGTTCGATCCCGAGCTACAACGTGATGGGGCTCGCGAAGGCGAGCCTCGAGGCGAACGTGCGCTTCCTGGCCGCGGACCTCGGCCCGCAGGGCGTGCGCGTGAACGGGATTTCGGCCGGCCCGATCAAGACGCTGTCCGCCGCGGGCGTCGCGGGCCTGCGCAAGATGATGGGAGCGGTCGCCTCGGTCGCGCCGCTGCGCCGGAACGTCACGATCGACGACGTCGGCAATGCGGCGGCCTTCCTCGCATCCGACCTTGCCTCGGGGATCACCGGCGAGATCCTGTACGTCGACGGCGGCTACAACACCGTCGGAATGAGCTTCCCGCCGATCGGCGGGGAGGTTTGAACGTCGGCGGGGAGGTTTGAACCTCGGCGGGAAGGGTTGACGTCGGCGGCGGGTCGAGCCGGTCGGAGTGCAACTTTCTGCACCGCGGTCAGGTCCAATGGGATGTCATGGGATTCAACGCGCGCCGCGCGCCGCGGCGCACCGACCAAGGGACGCCACGAATGGGACTGCAAAGAAATGTAAAGATGATCGCGGCAGGCGCCGCGATTTCGGCGTTGGCGGGCTGCGCGACCGTGCCCGTAACCACCGACGTCAATCCGAACCTCAGCGTCGCGATGTGTCATACCTACGCGTTCGCGCCGGAACACTACGGTGGACCGCACACCGCATACGCGAACCCGGTGAATGCCGACCGCCTGCGCGCCGCGGTCGAGGCGAATCTCGCTGCGCACGGAATCCTGCGCGCGGCCGATCCGAAATCCGCCGACTGCGTCGTCGGTTACGCGATCGGATCGCGGGTCGTCGCGAACGGATACGCCGGCTGGAGCTGGGGAGTGGGCTACGGCTGGGGCGGGGGCTGGGGTCCGCCCTGGTGGGGTCCGGGACCCTGGGGCGGCTGGGGCTACGATGATGCCCCGGTTCGCAACCAAGGGCGGATCTCGGTCGATCTGTTCGACGCGAAGTCCCATAAAGCGATCTGGCACGCGGCGATCGATCGCAACGTGATCGACCTGACCGGTCCCAACGCCGAGCAACGGATCCAGAACGCGGTGACCGCCATTTTCTCGAAATTCCCGGCACCCGCGACGCCGCCTCCGCCGCCGCCGTCCGGGGCATCGCCGGTCACTTGATGTGATCGTCACCTGATCCGCGGGTCGAGACGACCCGCGGATCAGGCTGCCTCGATCGATGCATCGCGGGTCGCGAAGACGACCCGCCCAACCCTCAGTCGATGGCCTTGGGATTCAGCACGACCTTCGCGTGGGCACGGGCCGCGACCGCATAGGCCTGGGCTTCCTCCCCGGCGTAGGTCGCCGCGAGTTCGCGCGCGATCATCGGCTTGTCGGAGCCGTTCGCACTCGGATCCTGCCGGACCGCATCCACGCCGAACACCGCGGCATCGCCATCGTGCAAGGTGATCGCCCGGTAATAGGGCGCGAGCTTCGGCTTCGGCGCATCGAATGCATCGCGCCGGATCTCGATCGGCACGGACGGCTCCTCGCGGGCGACGAAACGCGGCGCTTGCGCAGTCAGCTTCAGCGACTTCGCAACCTCGGTCCAGTTCTGACCGGCGGCGAGGCGCTTCTCGGCGGCCTGCGCGGCCGCCAGCGCGAGTTCGGTGCCACGCTGCTGTTGCCACGCGCTGACCACGGCGTCGTGCACCGTCGCGAGCGGCTCCAAGCGCGGCATCTGGTGGTTCGTCGCCAGCACGACGATCGCGTCGTCCTTGGAGACCTGCACGAGCGAGCTCAGGTTGCCGGCGAGCACGTCGGGGCTGAACGCCGCGTCGATCACCGCCTTCACGTGCAGGAACGGCCCGCCACCATTCTGGCGGGAGAATCCCGGGATCGTCTGCACCGGCAATCCGGTCTTGCGGGCGGCCGCGCCGATGTCGGTCGGATTTTGCAGTGCCGCGTCGGCCAGCTTGTCCTCGAGGTGGTTGAACGCCTTGTCGGCCTGGGCGCGCCGATATTCGCTCGCGAGCTGCGCCTTGCTCTGCTCGAAGGTCCTCACGGTCGCCGGCCGGATGCCGACGAGCTTGATGATGTGGTAGCCGAACTGCGTCTTCACCGGTCCGACGATCTGCCCGACCTTCATGCTGAACGCCGCGTCCGCGAACGGCTTGACCCAGGCCTTGCGATCATTCCAGCCGAGATCCCCGCCCTGCTGCGCCGAGCCGGGGTCCTGCGAATACTTGCGGGCGAGCGCCGCGAAATTCGCGCCCCCGACCGCGAGCCGGTAGATCTTCTCGGCTTTCGCCTTCGCCGCCGCCGCATCCTTCGGGTTCGAGACCGCGATCAGGATGTGGCTCACCCGCCGCTCCTCGGGCTGCACGAAGTCCTGCGGATTCTTCGCCTTCTGGTCCTCGTAGTAGGCATGCAGCTGGGCGTCGCCGACCGGCACCGCGGCCGCGATCTTCGCGAGGCTGAGCTCGATGTACTGGAGGTCGACCGTCTCCGGCGTCATGTACGCGCTGGTGTGCGCCCGGTAGTAGGCCTCGACCTGCTGGTCGGTCGGTGTCGCGCTCGCCGCGTACGGCGCCGCCGGAATCTGGATCCAGCCGATGTCCCGCTGTTCGTGCAGCAGCGCTTCGACGCGGTTGACCTCCGCCGGCGTCGCGAACGCCGAGAGGTTCAGCGCGTCGCCGAACTGGTCGAGTTCGATCTGCCGGCGGATCATGGCCTCGACCTGATCGATCGACTGGCCTTCGGCCTGCAGCAACGCGATCGCGTGCTGCGGGTCGAACTTGCCGCCGACCTGGAACGCCGGGATCTGCGATTCGGCGGCGAGCACGTCGGCGTTGCTGACCCGATAGCCGAGCGAGTGCAGCCGCGTGATCAGCGCCTCCTGGCCGACGAACTGCTCGAGGACCTTGTGCTTGAGCGCCGCCCTCGCGGCGTCGTCGACACTACCGTTCGCCTCGCGGTCGAGCGCCGCGAGCTGGCGCTGGTAGGCGTCGCGAACCTGGTTCGCCGGGATCTGGTAGCCGTTCACCTTCGCCGCGTAGTCCGGCGTGCGCATCGTCCAGTTGATGCCCCAGAGCACGAACACCGCGGCGACACCGCCGAGAACCAGGTAGGCGACCCATCCGGTCAGCCCGTCGTGTATTTTTTGCAGCATTCTCGGTCGTCTCTCGCTCGTCGACGCGAGCCGATCGCCCGCGGCGCCCCGCCCCGCGGGTGGCACCGGGGGACGGAACGCGTCGGTCTAGAAATGGCGGAGTGGACGGGACTCGAACCCGCGACCCCCGGCGTGACAGGCCGGTATTCTAACCAGCTGAACTACCACTCCGCATGTTGTGGTGGGTGCTGAGGGGATCGAACCCCCGACCTTCGCCGTGTAAAGGCGACGCTCTTCCAGCTGAGCTAAGCACCCGACGCGCGCCCCGAGCCCCCCTCTGGAAGAGGCGCGAAAGTCTACGCGACCCTTCCCGGCTTGGCTAGTCCATTCTTCGACGCGTGGCGGCGATGCGCGGCGTCGCGGCGATACCCGCGCCGGGCGCCGAGGCGCGCGCCGGACGCTAATGCGCGCGCACCTGGCTCTTCGATCGAGCCGCTCGCCGCGGGCGCTTCTCGGTCCCGCTCGCGCCCGGCGCCGCGCCCGCGGCGAGCGGCGTCGGACTGTGCGTCAGCGCGACCTGCAGCACCTCGTCGATCCACTTGACCGACCGGATGTCGAGTTTCTCCTTGATGTTCTCAGGAATCTCCGCGAGATCCTTGACGTTCTCGTCCGGGATCAACACGGTCGAGATTCCGCCGCGATGCGCCGCCAGCAGCTTTTCCTTCAGGCCGCCGATCGGCAGCACCTCGCCGCGCAGCGTGATCTCACCGGTCATCGCGACGTCGGAGCGCACCGGGACCTTGGTCAAGGCCGAGATCAGTGCGGTGCACATGCCGATGCCGGCGCTCGGGCCGTCTTTCGGCGTCGCGCCTTCGGGAACGTGGATGTGCACGTCGACCTTCTGGTAGAAATCCGGGTCGAGCCCGAGCAGCGCCGAGCGGCTGCGCACGACCGTCATCGCGGCCTGGATCGACTCCTGCATCACTGCGCCGAGCTGGCCGGTATGGGTGAGCTTGCCCTTGCCGGGAACGACCGCCGCCTCGATCGTGAGCAGCTCGCCGCCGACCTCGGTCCATGCGAGCCCGGTGACCTGGCCGATTCGGTGATTTTCCTCCGCCTTGCCGTAGCGGAACCGGCGCACCCCGAGATACACGTCGAGGTTCGACGAGTCCACCCGCACGCCCGCCAGGTCCGGGTGCAGCAGCAACTGCTTCACGGCCTTGCGGCTGATCTTCGAGATCTCCCGTTCCAGATTGCGCACGCCGGCCTCGCGCGTGTAGTAGCGGATCATGTCGAGCACCGCTTCGTCCGCGATCGCGAGCTCTCCCGGCTTCAATCCGTTCTGCTTGACCTGCTTCGGCACGAGGTAGCGGCGCGCGATGTTGCTCTTCTCGTCCTCGGTGTAGCCGGGGAGGCGGATCACCTCCATCCGGTCGAGAAGCGGCGCGGGAATGTTCAGGCTGTTCGCGGTGCAGACGAACATGACCTCGGAGAGGTCGAAGTCGACTTCCAGGTAGTGGTCGTTGAACGTCGCGTTCTGTTCCGGATCGAGCACTTCGAGCAGCGCCGAGGACGGATCTCCGCGGAAATCCGTAGACATCTTGTCGATCTCGTCGAGCAGGAACAGCGGATTGCGCACCCCGCACTTGGCGAGATTCTGGATGATCTTGCCGGGCATCGAACCGATGTAGGTTCGCCGGTGCCCGCGGATCTCCGCCTCGTCGCGCACCCCGCCCAGCGACATCCGCAGGAACTTGCGGTTCGTCGCGCGCGCGACGCTCTGGCCGAGCGAGGTCTTGCCGACACCGGGCGGCCCGACCAGGCACAAGATCGGACCGCGCAGGTTCTTGACCCGCTGCTGCACCGCCAGATACTCGACGATCCGCTCCTTGACCTTCTCGAGCCCGTAGTGGTCGGCCTCGAGGACCTTCTCGGCCTCGGCGATGTCGAGATGCACCTTGGTGCGCTTCTTCCACGGTGCCTTGACCAGCCAGTCGACGTAGTTGCGCACGACGGTCGCTTCGGCCGACATCGGCGACATCAGTTTGAGCTTCGCGAGCTCCGAATTCGCCTTGTCGCGCGCCTCCTTCGGCATCCCCGCGGCCTTGATGCGCTTCTCGAGCTCGCCGATCTCGTTCGGGGCCTCGTCGAGGTCGCCGAGCTCTTTTTGAATGGCTTTCATCTGCTCATTCAGGTAGTACTCGCGCTGGCTCTTCTCCATCTGCTGCTTCACACGGCCGCGGATGCGCTTCTCGATCTGCAGCACGTCCATCTCGCCCTCGATCACCGCGAGCATGTGTTCGAGCCGCTGACGGACGTCGGCGATCTCCAGGACCTTCTGCTTCTCCGGAAGTTTCAGCGACATGTGCGCCGCGACCGTATCGGCGAGCCGGCCTGGCTGCTCGATCCCGGCGAGCGAGGTGAGGATCTCGGGCGGCACCTTCTTGTTGAGCTTCACGTATTGCTCGAACTGCGTGACGACCGAGCGGGTGAGCACGTCCATTTCCCGCTCGTCGTAGCGCTCGACGTCGGGCATCGGCGTCACTTTCGCCGAAAAGTGCTCGCCCTCGACGAGCCCGTCGACCGCGGCGCGCTCGACACCCTCGACGAGCACCTTCACGGTGCCATCGGGCAGCTTCAGGAGCTGCAGGATCGTCGCGACCGTGCCAACCGCATACAGGTCCGACCCCTTCGGGTCGTCGACATCGGCCTGTTTCTGCGCGACCAGCAGGATCCGCTTGTCGGCCTTCATCGCGATGTCCAGTGCGACGATGGATTTCTCCCGGCCGACGAACAGCGGGATCACCATGTGCGGATAGACGACCACGTCGCGCAGCGGCAGCACGGGAATGACGTCCGCTGGCGTCTCGGTCGTGGTCGGGACTTCGGGAATGTGTTGATCGCTCACGGGTTCGCTCGCCTTCGTGCGTCAGGCACGAGATGGGTGGGACGTAGCGTCGACATGCGGCCACGACGCCCGCGTTTCAAGGCGCGAGACCGCGGACCGCAGGTCGCCGCGGACCGACGTCAAATGTGATCGGAACCCGTGGGTCGCCGGGGCTCCTCGACCGCCGCCAGCCGGCTGTCGTCGGTTCCATGGACGACGTAGGGCTTGTGCCCGCCTTCGATGACCATCTCGTCGACGACGACCTTCTGGACGTTGCGCATCGAGGGCAGGTCGTACATCGTGTCCAGGAGCACGTTCTCGAGGATCGTCCGCAGGCCTCGCGCGCCCGTCTTGCGCTGCATCGCCTTGCGGGCGACCGAGCGCAGCGCGTCCTCGCGGAAGTCGAGTTCGACGCCTTCCATGTCGAACAGCTTCCGGTACTGCTTGGTTAGCGCGTTCTTCGGCTGCTGCAGGATCGAGATCAGCGCGTCCTCGTCGAGTTCCTCGAGCGTCGCGACGACCGGCAGGCGGCCGACGAACTCCGGGATCAGTCCGTACTTGATCAGGTCCTCGGGCTCGACGTCGTGGAACAGGTCGTTGCCGTGCGGCCGCGCGTGCTGCTCGCGCACCTCGGCGACGAAGCCGATCCCGCTCTTGTGGGTGCGGTTCATGATGATCTTCTCGAGCCCCGAGAACGCACCGCCGCAGATGAACAGGATGTTGGTCGTGTCGACCTGCAGGAACTCCTGTTGCGGATGCTTGCGGCCGCCCTGCGGCGGGACCGACGCGATCGTGCCCTCGATCAGCTTCAGCAGCGCCTGCTGCACGCCTTCGCCGGAGACGTCGCGGGTGATCGAGGGGTTGTCGGACTTGCGCGAGATCTTGTCGATCTCGTCGATGTAGACGATGCCGGTCTGTGCCTTCTCGACGTCGTAAT